>JAZLFE010000001.1:0-8427 GCA_045615605.1 Bacilli bacterium
AAGTTATATAATTATATCATTATATCAAAATCATTTTATTTAAATTATCAATAAAAATTTGATATGATATTAAGATATTATGGAATACACTTTAGAAGAAAAATATAAATTAATTAAGGAAGAACTCCTCAAAACAAGTGACACTAACCCAATCAAGATAGTTAAATCAATCATGATGAGAAGTTTTATTAACATTCATGGGCCTGAACATCATTTCCTTGATGGTGCTTCCTTAATGGTCGCTATTCATAACGCAGGAATGAAATTTAACCTAAGTGAATATTTAGATAGACTCGCAAAAGAAACTATTAAAATACCTGGCGCAATATGCGCACATTGGGGAATATGTGGATCAGTCACATCTATCGCCGCAGTCTTCGCGATTATTGATAATACTTCCCCTTTATCTAAAGATAAACCTTATAGTGATCATCTAAACTTTACATCCAATACTTTAGCTATAATGTCTAAAATCGGTGGTCCTCGTTGTTGTAAAAGAAACGCTTTTATATCTATAACTGAAGGGAGCAAATACGCAAACGAACATTACAACCTCAAATTGCCCATTGATACAATTAAATGTGAATTCTCTAATAAAAACGAACAATGCTTAAAAAATAACTGTCCTTTCCATGAATAAATAGTTATATAATTATATCATTTTGAATATATTAATTTTATATCATAATTACATAGTAATTAACAAAGTTATATAATTATTTCATTATATTATTTTAGAAACGTCTTATTCTACGATAATTGTTAATAGTAGTAAGCGCTGCCATTGAGGTAAGGAAAAGAGTATGCTGCGAACGAACCCTTCTAACAACTAGAATAGAAACTATTTTTGAAAAATCCATTAATGCATCTCTTTGTTTTAAATCGCACAATCCAACATAGAAGATATGATCAGTATCAGTTAATTGTTCGTGATAGAAAGTAGCTAAAGCCTCGTTACAATCAGGAACTTCCTTCTTTTTAAATTGTTTTATATATTCTTCATAGTAAATGCCGTTACTTTCGGATTCAACCCATTCTCCGTCTTCATCTCGATCTTCATGAAGATAAAGTCTTCCTAATGCATATGATGATTTCTCCTTGCGGCGTTTAATTAAAGCTTTATAATCAAGCATTTCTTTATTCACGGTCTTTCCATCTTTAGATGAATAAAGGAAAAAATTATGCTTATCAGCTTTATTATCAAAGGCATTGGTTATAATAAAGCAATCTTTAAGATATGTAGGTTTTACACGATATTTTTTAATTTTTAAATAACTTAAACATTCTTGAAATTTAGGGTGATTATAATATTTTACAATCTTATCCCAGTGTTTCTTTAACCAAAGATAACTCTGCATAATACTAATATCACGCTGTTGTAAAAGAAAAGCGATACAGTGATTATTAAGAGACTCGATATCAAAGTCTTTATCACTACGGATATCAAATCCAACCACTTTTAAATAAGTAATTGCTTCAGTTGCAAAATTACGTGTTAACATAACTTCATTTTACTATTTGATATTGGTAAAGCAAATATAAGTTAAATAATTATATCATTATATCATTATATAATTTTACTCACACACGCATAATGCAAAAAGAAATCGCTAGGGGTTTCCTAGCGATATCATGATATAACTTTTGTGTTATTTCTTTAGCCCAATTTTCTTCTCAACTTCTTTTGCGAAATTCCAATAATCTTTAACTGCATTCGCCTTCATATAATCTTTCTCAAAGAAGCTTTCATTATTCGTCTTCGCATTATTAACCGCCTGAGATTCTCTTACTTTAGTATTAAACACCGGGAACTTACTCGCCTTCTGACAATAATTAAGGAATTGCTTATGAACGGTATATCTTTCTTTGTATTTAACCATCAAAACCCCTAATACGGATAATTCTTTATTAGAAGTCTTCTTAACGGATTTAACGGCCTCTAAGGTTTGAAGTATTCCATCAAGCGCATCACGAGTCGGCTCACTAGGCATAATCACATAGTCCGCTGCAACTAAACCCGCTAAAACGGTACGATTAATCGCTGGGGGAGTATCAATGACACATACATCATATTTCTTCGCAACTGAATTAAGCTTAGTTCTAATCGTAGTAAGCTTATTGGTTTCAAAGAATTGATTTAAATACGCTAAATTCGCGCCACCAGAGATTAAATCATTCTCAATCGCTTTATCTACACTAACTTTACCTAAACACATATCAAACGCATCATATTTAGGTTCATCTACTCCTAGATAACTAGTTAAATTACCCTGTAAATCTAGATCAACTGCTAAAACTTTATATCCTTGCTTACGTAAATAAAGGATAATCGCCTCACATGTCGTGGTCTTACTAACCCCGCCCTTTTGAGTACAACAGACAATAGTTTTCATTAATAACTCCTTATGTAAAACTTATATAATTATATCATTATATCATTAAGACTAACAATACTTAGATACGCATAGATTATATTATAACTTCTAAAACAATAGCAACAAAATTATATCATTAAATAGTTATATAATTATATCATTATATCACTAAAGCACAAAAGAAAACCGCTCGACCAACGATAGTGGGGGAGCGGTCAAATTTAGCGCTAATTAGTTATTTAGAAGGAGTGTGGCCCCAAATAACATCCGCATCACAGTTGGCTTCCCAACCATTCACCCACCCTTCAGGTTTTTCTTTAGCTTCGCAATAAATGTATTTAAGTTCATTGCTTCGGTAAAAAGCACCGTATCCCATATGCTGCACACTAGAAGGGATGATTATACTTATAAATATATTAGATGAAAATGCGAGGTTCCCAATTGATTCTAGATTATTTGGAAGTCCAATATAGCTAATATGGCAACTATCAAAAGCAGAATCGCCGATTGATATTAAGCTATCAGGCAACCTAATAAGTGTAAGCAATGTGCAATCAAAAAAGCAATTATTCCCAATATGCTTTAGATTCAAATTAGAAAAATCACAATTAAATAATGAAGAACACCCCTTAAAGGCCTCGTCGCCAAACTCAGTAATACTATAAGTTTCTGGCATATCTATCGTAATTAAAGAATTGCAATTAAGAAAAGTGCCATCATCAATACAGGTGACTCCATCGTGGATAATGATTCTTTTTAAATTTTTACAATCACTAAAAGCATACTGAGCAATTACTTTACATTCTGGACTTATATCGATGTCTTCAATTGATGTATTTTTAGTTGATATCAAAGCTAAAAATTGATTTGAACCATTACCAAGATATTTACCTTGTCCATCATCAAAATAATTAAGTGAAGTACATTCACTAAAAGCATCTTTTCCTATATGCTTTATGCTTTCTGGCATATCAACAGTTTTTAAATTAGAACAATTTTTAAAAGCCTCTTTTTCAATTTCATCTACTTCATCGCCTAATTTAATGATATTAAGACTTTCTTCTCCAGTGCATTTAATTTTCTCAACGTATGAGACTGAGATAATATATTCTCCAGGCTCACTATATGTATGTGATAATTCGTTATCAATTGGAGATTCATCACCCCAATCAACATAACTCTTCTTACCTTCTAATGGAGTGATACTCGTAAAATCAAACGTTAAATCATCATTAGTTATATCAATATATAAAAAAGTAACAGATGAATATAAATCACCAGACGATTCATAGTCAGCGATATATTCTTGATCTGACTCAACCGATTCTATTTCATGATTCCATCCTTTGAAAGCGTAATCATAAAATCCATCATCTCTAATAGGAGAATCACCATTATATTTAGGCATAGACCCCCGCTTGAACATTCTTATCCACTTCTAATATAGTTCCATCCCAGTTCTTCCAGGTAACGGTATAAGTCGTCTTATTACAACTTGATAAAGAAGAACCAAAAATTATAAAAGGAAACACAAACAATATTTTCTTCATATCAATATAAACTCCTATGTTGAAATTATATCATTATATCAATAAACACCAAAACCCATCGACCAATGGCAGTGGTGGAGATGAATGTTTTTATAATTATTCTTGGTCAGTTATATAGTCTTTGTAAGCGCTCCATCCATCAGAGGACTTATATTGATCAACCATCCCATTTTTAACTAATATCTTAAAGTCAGTTGCGTGATTATCAAAAACATGCCCACTGCAATTAGGAATGTTATTAACACAGCTTAAATCAACTAAAGACAAAATAGAACAACTATAAAAAGCTCTATCATTAATAGTTTCTATTCCATCTAACATTTTGACAGATTCGAGTTTTTTACAATTTTTAAAACTTTCTTCCCCGATTGTTTTAACAGAACCAGGAATAATTACATTTTCAAATACTGATGAACTTAAAACTCTATCCGGAATGATTTTACATCCTGAACTAATTTGGAGAATTTCGCCCCTATTATTGACTATATCCGCCAATACTAAATATGGATTAAATTTATTACCAACATAGGAAAGATAATTCATATCATCATAATGATATATTGACTTATTACATTGTTTAAAAGCCCCTTCTCCAACACTTACAATTTCATCAGGTATTTCTATATTTTCTAATGAAGAGCATCCAAAAAAAGCGCCATATTCAATATTACTAATACTTTCAGGAAGACTTATAGATTCAAGCGATTCACACTTATTAAATGCATAAGGTTCAATTTCAGTCATTACGTCCCCTAAATCAACTGAAACTATTAGATTATTGGAGTTGCAATAAATAGTTTCCGCGTTTTTTATTAATATTGAGTATTCACGAGACTCACCGTATTGATGATTTAAATTAAAAACCCATTTATCATCCATTTTCTCTCTTATACCATCACCCCAATCAATAATTAAGGTGTCAGAATCGCGTTGCACTTTGATTTCAAAATTATCGCCTTCTCCAACTTTAATATTTACACAAGTAATATCTGGATAAAGTTCCTTTTTAAAAGTCGCAATATATGTTTGATCAGAATGAACTTCTTCTAATGGTTTATTCCAATCACTAAAAGAACAAAAATAAAAATCATCTTCTATTTCTTTAGTAGGGGTTTCACCATTATATTCCGGCATACTTCCTTCTACTACATCTTCATCAATTTCTAATAAAGAACCATCCCAATTCTTCCAAGTGACTGTGTATTTGTTAGGTTCAGTCTTACATCCCACTAATGAAGAAAAACATATTAAAGGTGTTAATAAGTAAAATATCTTTTTCATACAAAGACATTTTACCAACTTTTGTATATTAAGTCACTAATAAAGTTATGAAGCAGTAGGGGAAGAAGGGGGGAGAGATAAATAATCAGAGTAGACCTTCCAATAATTCATCTCTTTATATTTATCAATCAATTCTTGAGTTTTAATATATATCCTAAATTCAGAAGTACGATTGTAACCAAACATACCATCTTGTCCCTGAATAATGTCATCAACCGCGCTTAAATCGACATAGTTCAAATTCGGAGTGTTATAAAAAGCATGTGTCCCAATTGAAGTTAAACCACTTCCAGATTTAAACGAAGTTAAATCATTAGAATAGCTAAATGAGTATCTTCCAATCGAAGTTATGAAATCAGAAATCTCAAACTCTCCAGAATGAGAGACACCAGAAAAAGCATAGTCATATATAGAAGTAACATTGCTCGGAATAGAGGTTGTTTTACAGCCAAACAATAAAGTATTAGCATTAATAGTTTTACCACTAATTTCTAAATCCTTTTTTGTTATTATTGCATTACAATTATCCCTGCTATCAAAGTTTTCATTATTTTCATCTATAATAATAGAATTGATGGAAGAGCATCCCTCAAAGCAATCATTGGAAAATGATTCCAATTTTGAGCCTATTTCAATATGTTCAAGGGAGCTACAACCCTTAAACGCCCTGTCATAAATTTTTGTTAAACCATCGCCGATCTTCACTGAAATTAAATTTTCATCACCATAAAAAGCATCTCCTTGCAAGACTGTTAAACTATCAGGGAGTACAATCGATTCAAGCGAGCCACATCCTTCGAATGCACTAGTCAAAATTTGATTAACTCCTTCATTAATTTTAACTGTTTTTAAAAGTTCACAATTTTTAAAAACATAACGCCAAACAATCCCAACACTACCAGGGATTTCAACCGAAGTAAGGGATTTACATTCACGAAACGCATCATTTTCTTGGGAGTCACCAATCGTATTTACCGAATTTCCGAACTTAACTGATGTAATAGGGTCTCTAAAATCAGATTCTGTTGAATAATCCCCGTAAGCCTTTATACTAGTAATATTTTTAACCAAAATATCATAATCTCCAGATGAATATTCATGTTCATATACACCGCTTTCAGAAATAGAGTTTTCAACATTACTATCATCATCCCAATCTATAAGAATGTTTTCTCCTTCTACAACTGAAGCTTTAAATTTAAATGTAAAATCTTTATCAAGACTAATGCTTAATTGCGTTACAGAAGGATCAATTACATCTTTAAATTTTGCAATATACGATTGATCAGAATGAACTTCTTCAAATTCACGGTTCCATCCATCAAATTCGTAACAATGAAATTCATCTTTGCCACCAGACATAGTAGGAGTGGGTCCATCATATTCAGGTACTGTTCCATATTCTACTTTTTTAGTATAAAGTGGTTCGGTATCTCCTTCTTTGTTAAACCATTTAACAGTATATTGAGTTAAAGATTCAGTAAAATCTGCTGTTAAAGTAATATCTTTAACAATTGGAGTATTAAAATCAAAACCTTTCCCGTCTAATTGCCACTCATTAAATGTATATGTGTATTGTTCGGAACCTGCCTTTGTAGGATTCTTCTCAGGTCTAGTAGCGTGTCCGTTTTCCTTAACTTCTTGAGATGCGAATTCAGCGCCTTCGCTCATAAACTTAACTGTATAAGTATTTGTAGGCTTAGGATCTGGTTCATCTCCACCAGTCTTACATCCTACTAAAGTAGAAAAGCACATTAAAGGCGCTAATAAATATACTATCTTTTTCATGACCTTATTATAGAAAAAAAACTCGAAATATCAAAGCATGAATATTCTTTCAATAATTTCAACCTATATACGGAAACATATAGAATTTATGGATTACATTTGTTATTCTTGAGTTATTTAAACTAGCGGGATTTGAGTTATATATCAGAAATTACTAACGTTAAGCTTCTCTAAGAATTATGAATTCATCATTCAAAATTAATCTCATGGTCGTAAGACCTGTAAAATTAGCCGTAAGGCTTTATATAAGCGAAGCGTTCTTAATTAATCGATTAGATCTAAAAGCGACTAGTTCGCTTATTTTATCAACAATTTTAAATAATTTTTTTAAGTATATTTTTATATATAATTTTGCTTACTTTTATTCATTCAACCTTAAAACGGAATACTCTCAACCCAAACAAGGAATGATATCAACCTAACTACTGAAATAACCTCAACCACAACACGGAATATCAACCTAAATACGGAAATGGTCTATCTTTAGATAGGTATATATATTAAAGGTATTGATTCAACCTAAACCCGGAATTTCTTAACTAAGTTAAGGATTTAAATTCATGTAATTTTAAAATAACGCGCTACACGCGTAAAGTCCAATGTGGAAAATAAGCGATTTAAGACACTTAACGTTATTTCGCTTTAAATAGTCCATCATTAAGGTTTACTTATCTTAAATCAATAATTTAAGTTAAAAAACGTATAATAAAACGCGTATTATACACCCAATATTTACGAGTGTTCTAACTGACATTGTGGAGAAATCAAAATCATATAACAATGTTATATCAATTAACTTCAACCCAAATACGGAATATAACTAGTAAAATAGCAACATCCATGACTTTTCCACATCTCAACCCAACTACGGAAAATGCTGAAAGTCCGTATATTATCTAATAAAACAGTCAAATCAACCCAAACACGGAACATATAACATACACGTGTGTTACGCGCTGAAGCTTAATGATCTTAAATCCCTAAAGGTCTTATTTCATCGGACTTTTCAGTCTCTTCAACCTAAAAACGGAATATCCTAATATTACCTGGATGTATTCAACCCAATAACGGAATGCTTATATTATTTATAATATATGTAATATATGGACGCTTAAGTTCCACCCAAACACGGAATAAGTTTATGCAAAGCATAAAAGGTCTTTTTGACATATATCAACCCAAATCCGGAATAGGCTTATGCAAAGCATAAATTATCATTCTCGACTATAAATCAAGCCAAAAACGGAATTGGTGGAATTACCTAAAAAGTTAGATTTTATCGAATAAATTAGGCGTTTCAACCCAAAAACGGAATGTCCAACACACGCGCGCGTTAAAGCCTATGAAACTTAATCAACCCAAAAACGGAATTAGGTTATGCAAAGCATAAAAGTAAAAGTCGCTACGTAAGTTCAACCCAAAAACGGAATTGC
>JAZLFE010000002.1:0-12587 GCA_045615605.1 Bacilli bacterium
CTACTTATAATAATAAGTTTATTATTTATAACCAGTTGCGGTAATAACGGTAGTGGTTTTAAAACGATATGTCCCGTTGGAGCGCCTACAATTTTTTATTACAAAGAAGGAAGAAATGATAATTTTAGACCAGAACCTAAAACACCGAACGTAGTTGCGCAATTTCAAAGAAGTGAATATGATGCAATTGTTATTGATGCAACAACTGGTTTAGACCAAATTAATACTTATAAAAATTCTCCTTATCGTTTTACAAGACTATTAACTACCGGAAATTTATATTTAGTATCCGCTAAAAATGTAGAACTGTCACCTGAAAGTAAAATTGTAGCATTTCCATCTCAACCGAACGCAATTCCTCGCTTATCTTTAAATTATTATTTAAAACAAAAAATTGGCGATACATTACCATCAATAGAATCTTTTGATTCTGTTTCTAAGGTATTTGCTCAATTTAATGAAAAACCAAATAGTTTTGATTTTTTCTTATTAGCCGAGCCTTTTTTAAGTAACGCAAAACCAGAAATAAAATTTAAAGAGAAGTTATCAGATGTTATTGGAACAATTCCACAAGCTTCTTTATTTATAAATATAAATACTTATGATAAACACCCTAATGAAATAATTTCTTATGTTAATGATATATCAAGTAGAGCTGAAACAATGATTAAATATCCTAAATTAGTTAGACATACATTAAAGCGCTATGGCGAAGAATATGTAAAAGTAAATTATGGTTATTCACCTGATGATGTGGTTAAAGTACAGGAGGATAACGGTTTTGCCATAAATGAAAATATTAATAAACCATATACGTATACTGACATAAACGAATTTATGAAAAAGGTTGGAAGTAGCGTTGAATATAATCAAGAACAATTTTTAGATATATGAGAAAGCTAAATAAAAGCAAAAAGATATTAATTTATGAAATAGTGGGGATCATTCTCCTATTCTTTTCATGGTGGTTAATATCTTTTTTAATTAATTCGACATTATTTCCAAGTCCAATTTCTGTATTTCCGGTATTCTTTAATTTTTTAGGTAAAGCATATACCTATGAAGCAATTGGAGGAACTTTATTAAGATTATTAATATCCTTTGGTATTAGTCTTATTTTAGGTACAGGACTAGGTGCTTTAGCGGGTTACTTTTATCGCTTTGAGGCGATTATGCGACCGATTGTTGAATTCTTTAGAACTCTTCCTACCGCAGCGGTTGTATTAATACTTATAGTATTACTAAAACCTGTATGGACTCCAATTATTGTATCTACATTAATGATGTTCCCGTTATTTTATGAAGCGACTTTAACTGGTATTAAAAATATTAACGATGATTTAAAAGATGAGATGAAATTAAATAATGCCTCTATCTTTAATTCTTTATTTAAAGTTTATATACCGGTTATTTATCCTTATTTGATATTAGCGGTGGTGCAGTCTTTAGGATTAGGTATGAAAGTATCGATTATGGCAGAGATACTCGCAGGATCTAATGCAATAAGTGGATTAGGTAGATTAATCCAATATGAATACTCTATGGCTAATTCTACTAATGTTATGGCCTATTCTTTAATTGCGATTATATTAATCGTAATTATTGATGCTATATTCCATATTGTTAAAAAGAGGATTAAAGATAATGAAAACAGAAGAAATAGAAAGATTAAGAAAATTAATCAAAGAGGCTAAAAGAATTGTCTTTTTAACTGGGGCAGGAATATCTAAAGCAAGTGGTATTCCAGATATCCGAGGAAAGGATGGTTTAAGTAAGCGAGAAAGTAACAATAAAAAGTATGGAGCAACTTATGAAGAAATTGTCTCTCATGAGTACTTCGCTTTTGAGACAGAAAAGTTTTATAAATATTACTTCAATGAGATGATTTTTAAAGACGCAAAACCAAACGCTGCTCATAGGGCACTTGCTCGACTCAATGACAAGGCAGTTGTGATCACTCAAAATATTGATGGACTTCACACCATGGCGGGCTCAAAAAATGTTATCGAAATTCATGGGTCGGTTAATAAGAATCGTTGTCTAAATTGTAATGAATTTTTTGACCTAAAAGATATGCTCAAATTAGCCCCCTATCCAAGATGCCCAAAATGTGGGGGCGTAATTAAGCCAGAAGTTGTGCTATTTAATGAACCCCTAAATGAAGACGATTTAACTAGTGCAATAAACGAAGTACAAAAATGTGATCTTTTGATATGCATTGGGACCAGCCTAATTGTTAACCCAGCAGCTTCATTACCTTATTACTTTTTAGGTAAGAATCTTATCATCATAAATAAGGATGAGACTCCACTAGATAATAAAGCGTCAATGGTCATACACGAAGATGTCATATCCTTTATAGATCAGATTATTGACTAAAATACGAATTAGTAGTTTTTTGGTAAATACTAAACAATACCTAACTATGTGGAAAAGTGACATTTTTTGCTAAAATTCTTAAAAATAGACAAATGTGGATAACTCAATAGATATTCGATTTTACCTTTATTTTATATTAATTGGTTAACATAATATACCTTATGCGAAGTTAATCTAATTTTCACCAAGTGACTTTATGAGTTCTCCACCTATCACTACCACTATTACTACTAATTTTAGGTTGATGACTACCCCTTCTCTTAAGTTCACTACCCCCATCACCGCCACTAAAATTTATACCCTGTCTTGTATCAAAATTAGTAGTTCTCTACCACCACTTTTTAGTCACTGAAACTCATACGTATATGCGTGTAACCTTATATATAGATTATAGATAAAATTGACCTAACTAAAAAACTACTAATTTGGATTAAAAAAACACCCACATTTTTTTACACAAAAATTAGGGGTATTTTTTTATTTAAATTTTAATGGTATTTTTGACTACTATTTTTACTCTACTTTTTACGGGTTAAAATTTGGGTTAAATTGAAGCGTTCTCTTTCACTCTTTGAGAAGACATTTATGATGACTTGGTAGGCGTCGACTAATACCCATCCACTGTTAGCCTTTCCCTCTACATGATTTAGTTTAATTTTATTCTCTTCTAGGACCCCCACTACTGCATCTTTAATGGCATCAATTTGACGGGGGTTATTGGCACTACAAATGACATAAAAATTTGTGAAAGGAGTTAGAGACTTCACATCAATAATTTCTACCCTCTCTCCCTTCTTATCTAAAATAGCTTTTTTGATTAACTTTAAAATTTCTTTTTCGCTCATATTTTTTCTCCTAAATATAATTCCATACAAGACTTAGTTAAGGGGTTGTCAAAACTAAGACCATGTTTAATTAAATGTTTTCTATTTTCTTTTAATACTAATTGGAATCCATTATAGTAATCTTTATAACAAGCTTTAATTAATTTAGATGAATCATATCCACGTAGTGGATCTATTTTATCCGCGCTATAAACAATCTTTGCCATAGGCGACATATTCATTTTACCGGTTGCATGGAATTTAATCGCATCGAGTATTACATCGTTATTTATATTTAATTTTGTCTTCGCTAAGAAGGCCCCAGTAAATTGATGATATAAAGTAGAAGGTAATTGATTTAAATATTCTTTATAATATTTATTCATTATTTCTTTTTGTTTAATATCATTAAGATTCTTACCTAAATCATGAAGTAGTCCAGCGACATAACATTCGTTAGCATCATTTCTTTTATTATGGATTGCGATGTTATAGGCTACATTAGCAACACTTAAAGCATGATTAAATCTTTTTTCTGAATAATAAGATTTAACATCCTTTATATAATAAAGATCATTCTTAGCGATATAGTCTAATACCTCTTTTGGAGTATCAAGGTTCTCTAGTCTTCTAATAGCGTGAGAGGATACTGTACCACTACCTTCATAAGATAATGGAGTCATATTATATTTTTTAATATTATTTTCTTTAACAATTATTCCTGGTCTTTCTACATAGACAATATGTACTAATTTAGATATCTCTTTCGCATCTTTCCAATCGTGAAATGATTCAACTTGATCCGCCCCGATTAACAACCATACTTCTTTATTCTTATATTTCTTAACAAAATATTTAACAGTATCAATAGAATAATTAGTGTCTTCTTTACTATTTATTTCATAATTGGAAATAGATATGCGTTTATCTTTATTTTTCTTTAACGCAATCTTGAGCATGTTAAGTCGATGAGAGATATCTGCTTTAGGTTTCTTCCATCTAGGATTTTTAGAAGGAATAAAAATTACATCCGCATTTAATTTAAGTGAAGCATAACGAGCAATTCTTAAATGACCGTTATGAATTGGATCGAAGGTTCCTCCAAATAAAATAATTTTTTCCATGTTTATAATATGATATGATCTTTCTTCTCTTTATTTCCTTTATATAAAATAAGACAATGACCAATAGTAGTAACCTCTTCTGCTTTAGTCTTTTTAATAATTTCATCTACTAAAGCATCCATTTCTAACGCAATACTTTTATTAAAATATACTTTAATTAATTCATGTGCTTTTAAAGCATTATTAAGTAAAGAAATAACGTCACTATCAATTTTATCTTTACCTATTTGGTATTTATGTTTAGATGTGTTCGCTAAAGCTTTAAGCTTTTTCTTTTCTTTGTTTGTTAGCATGAGGAATTTTTGCTCGGCATGAATATACGCCTACTCCTTTTGGAACTGAGACACGAATAGTCTGATTATCTCCAAATAAAGATATCCATCCTAATCCTTGGATACCAATATCTCTACCTTCGTGTTCTACAATATTAATTTCGTAAGTATTAAAGTCCGCTAAAGTCTTTAGACTTTCGCTAGTTGGACTTAATTTATGCTTACGAATTAATTTTTCAAAAATATAATCAGTTCTACGAGTAGATATTCTTTTTACATCAATCTTACGAGAGAAATAAGCATAGACTTCCGTAGTCTTACCTTTTAGGAAATCAAAACGAGCGATACCACCGATAAATAAAGATACTTCTGGCCACATCTTATAACTTTCTTCTTTAATTTCTCGATTAGGAATAACAATCTTATGTAATTCTTTTTCTAAGTGCTCAGTAATATTATTAGCAATTGCAAGTCCACCAGTATCAAATAAAGTCGAAGACTTATCTAAAGGAATTTGTAGAACACTTAATGAAGTTCCAGGATATTCCATTGTCTTAATGGGACGATTAGAAGTATTACGATAATTTCTTAAAATAGAATTAATTAAGAAAGTTTTACCTGCCCCATCTCCGCCGATAAGATAAACATCATGACCACGACGTAGTTCATTAATCTTTTTAATTATCTCTTTGATATTTAAATTACTAGTTGCACTAGTAAGAATAATATCAGTCGCTTTAATCTTCTCCATTCTTAGTCTATGCGCAACGTCTTCTTTTAAATCTTCATCTTTTGCTTCTTTAGGTAGTAAATCTCTTTTAGTAGCGATGACTAATACTTTTCTACCGACTAATCTTTTGGTGATTTCTGGAGAAAATGCTGCTTCAAAAGAGAATAAGTCTAAGACATAAACAATTAATGCATCAGTAGCATGAGCATCCGCTAAAATAGTTTTAAATGCATCGGAGACAACAATTTTATTTGGAACTAAATTATAAGTTTCTTTCTTATAACATTTGTCACAAAACATTACGCGAGAGTCATTTTCAAAAGTCTCCTTAGAGATGTATCCATCCTTTTTAGGATCTTCATCTTGAAGGATTGCACCGCAGTTATAACATTTACGAATAATGTTAAGTTTGCTCATAAAACTTCCTTGATAGAAATAAGTTTACCACATTTTTTAAGTCGCGCGCGTAAACATTTATCAATCAATCGATTAAATTTAGTGACAAAGAACTCATTTTTAGTAAACGGCTCAAGTAGAATACTTTTTATTTTTAAACGATTAGCGCATCTAATATCCGTTAACAATTGATCTCCGATCATAACGCATTTATCTAAAGGAATATTTAATTCTTTTAACTTCTTAATTAATATTCTTTTAAATGGTTTATATACTTTAGTTAAGCATTCAATCTCAAGTACACGCGCGTAGTTCTTTACGTGATCACTGGTATTATTACTCACTATAATTGGACGAATATTATGTTTTTTTAATTCCTTTATATAGTTAATTACTCTATCACTAGGATTAGTCGTAGTATAACTATCTAAAGTGTTATCCAAGTCTAATAATAAAATTGGAGTGTTTATTTTTAAATAACATTCAGGATTTATTTCAAATATGTTATTCGCGTAGAAGGTAGGAGTAAATCTTTTCATTATTTATTTTCTTCATCAAAGATAGATATTTGAGTAAATTTCTCGTCTTTATTTTCTGTTACTGTTGGAGTCACAACTGGTTTAGGTTTATAGGTTGATTTTAAATTCATATCAACTTTTTCGCCTTTAGAATATAAACCTAGTAAATGATCACGTTTCGCGATAGGTAAATTAGTCTTCGCGTATTTATCAAGTGGAGTCATATAAAAATCAGTAATCTTTATTTTTAATAAACCTTTCGCTTGAGATAATACATAAATATCTAAGGCATCATTAACAACATCCGTTAATTTAATCGAAGCGATAATCTTATGCGGATCACCTTTAAATGAAGGCATTACTAAAGTAGGTTTAATTAATCTTTTAGTTAATGGAACATGTAGATTATCAATCATTCGATAACATCCATGATCAGTTAAAATCATTACTTTTTGTTTTTCGTCTTGTTTAAAGATAAGCATAGAGGCGACTGTAGTCTTATTTAACTTAACTGCTTTAATTCCTCCAGCCTTAGGCCCTATTGGAGTTATAACATCCTCGTTATAATAACTTGCTTCACCACTAGCTAAGAATAATAGGATATTATCGCTACCGGTTGAGATAGCAACATCCACTAATTCATCATTAGATAATAATCTCATCGCCGTGTAGGTACGATTATATTTATTAGTGATAAAGTCTGACATAAAGGTACGCTTGATTTGACCGTTTTTACTTACTAGAACAAAGAATAAATCATCTCTAAAGTGTTTAACGGTAAAGGCTTTAATAATCTTCTCTTCTTGGGCGTTATAACTTATATTAATACTTAAAGGTTTGCCTTCATCTTTCCATTTATTTTCGCTTATCTTGTGAATTGGTAAGACAACATAATTACCTTTATTAGTAAAGGCAATTAAATAATCTTCAGTATTACATTCATGGGATAAGACTAAAACATCTCCTTCCTTTACTCCTGGTAGAGATTCTTCACTGCTCTTATAACTCTTAAGTGAACTACGTTTTACGTAGCCGTCTTTTGTGACCGCTAACATAACGTCTTCTTTATTAATTAAATCACGTTGATCAAATTCTTTATCTTCTTTGTCGATATGTTTAATTATCGTACGACGTTCATTACCATACTTCTTCATGATATCTTTTAAGTCACGAATTAATTGACGATCTAATACTTTACGATTATTTAATATTTCAGTTAAACGCTCAATTTCACTTTCTAAATTTTTCTTTTCTTCATTAAGGATATTTACATCGGTATGACTTAATTTATATAACGGCATCATAACGATAGCTTCAGTTTGTGCTTCGCTAAATCCATAATTATTCATTAATTTATTTTTTGCGTCAGCTTTATCTTTACTAGATCTAATTATTTTAATTACTTCGTCTAAATCTTTAATCGCTTTAATTAGCCCATTAACAATTTCTAAACGAGATTTATTTTTCGCTAAATCATAATTTGAAACACGAGTAACAACATTAACCTGATGTTCAATATAACAATCAACATAATCTAATATATTTAAAGTACGTGGATGACCGTTAACAATTGCAACGATATTCGCGGTATAACCGGTTGTTAAACCGGTCTTGCTCATTAAAAATTTAAGTATAGCTTCAGTATTAACGTTCTTACGACAGTCAATAACAATCTTAAGACCACGACGATCAGATTCATCACGAACTTCAATGATTCCTTCAATAATTTTCTTATGACGAATTTCATCAATTTCGTGAACAATATTAATCTTTACTGCTTTATAAGGAATTTCGGTAATAACAATTTTATTAACTTTATCGCCTTCAACAATTTTTGCTCTTGCGGTTATCTCAATTCTTCCATGACCAGTTAAATAAATATTCTTTAGACCTTCGCTAGAAACAATAACGCCACCAGTAGGAAAGTCAGGACCACGAACAAATTTCATTAAGTCACGTGGTTCAGCATCTTTATTTTCAATACGATAAATAATCGCTTCAATAATTTCATTTAGATTATGAGGAGGAATTTCGGTTGCTAATGCAACAGCAATTCCTTCTGCGCCATTAATAAATAAATTAGGAAATCTTGCCGGTAATACTACTGGTTCATATTCAGTATCATCATAAGTTAATACTTTTTCTACTGCGTCTTTATTTAAATCTTTTACTAATTCATCAGCGAGTTCACTAAGTTTAGCCTCAGTATAACGATATGCTGCAGGAGAGTCTCCATCAATACTACCATTATTACCTTGGAAGGTGATTAAAGGCATTCTAACTTTCCAGTCTTGGCTCATTCTAGCAAGGGCTTCATATACTGAAGTGTCACCATGAGGGTGGTATTTACCAATAACATCACCAACAATTTTTGCGCATTTACGAGTCTTATATTGTGATGTATTGTGGTTAGACCACATAGAATAAATTATTCTTCTTTGAACAGGTTTAAGACCATCACGAGCATCTGGAATCGCACGATCTTGAATAACGTACTTCGCGTATATTCCATATCGATCGCCCATGATATCATCAAGAGGTTCTACGACAATATTTTCTTTAATAACTTTCTCTTCGCTAGCCATATTATTTTAAATCCTCAAAGTTATCTTTCTCGTTAAAGTCAACATTCTCTTCGACCCATTTTCTTCTTAATGAAGCGTCTTTACCCATAAGAACCATTACGCGATTTTCTACGAGTAGAGGATCATCAATTCTAATTCTTACTAACATTCTATGTTCAGGATTCATAGTAGTCTCCCAAAGTTGAGCAGCGTCCATTTCTCCTAAACCTTTGAATCTAGATATTTCATATCCTCTTCCTATCTTAGCTTTTGCTTCTTCTAAATCAGCATCTCTCCAAGCATATTGCTCTTTATCTTCTTTATAAACTCGATATAAAGGCGGTACTGCAACATAGACCATTCCATTAGTGATTAATGGTCTCATATAGTGATAAAAAAATGTTAATAATAAAGTTTGAATATGCGCTCCATCGGTATCAGCATCGGTCATGATAATGATTTTGCCATATTTAGAATCTTCAACATCAAATTCACTTCCTACTCCCGCACCAATTGTATTTATAATAGTGGCAAATTCCTCGTTTTTAAGCATTCTGTCCATTGTTATTGAGTCGGTGTTAAGTGGTTTACCTCTAAGTGGTAAAATCGCCTGGTGTAGACGGTCTCTACCTTTTCTAGCAGAGCCTCCTGCTGATTCACCTTCGACAATAAATAATTCATTCTTCTTATAATCTTTAGATTGAGCAGGAGTTAATTTATCAGAAAGAATAATTTCTTTCTTTTGTTTTTTACCACGAGCCTCATCTTTTGCTTTTCTTGCGGCTAGTCTAGCATTCTGACTTTCAATGCATTTATTAATTAAATTAATTGCGTATTCATTATTTTCGTTTAAGAAATAAGTTAACTTAGTGTAAATAAAATTATTCACTAACGCAGTTGCTTCAGGTGTCCCTAATTTTGCTTTAGTCTGCCCTTCATATTGAATTAATGATTCAGGAATCTTAAGTGCTAAGATAGCAGTTAAACCTTCTCGTATATCTCCACCTTCAAGTTTCTTACCGTGTAATAAATCTTTTTGTTCGGCAAAATCGTTAACTGCACGAGTAATACCTAAACGGAAACCAGTTTCGTGAGTTCCTCCATCAGGAGTTCTAACGTTATTAGCATAGCTATAAACATTCTCGTTATAATCATTAGCGCAATATTGGAACGCTACTTCCATTTTGATATCGTTACTTAAATCTTCAAAAGATACAATAGGACCAATCGGCATTTTATTCTGGGTAAGCGCGGCAACGTATTCTTTAAGACCTTCGTTATATATATAAGTTTCTTCTAAATGTGGAGTCACTCTTTCATCTTTAACAACGAATTTAACTTTCTTAAGTAAGAAGGCTGATTCTTGTAAATGACGAGTAATTGTCTCCCATTTAAAATCAACGGTACTAAATATCTTCTTATCGGGTTTAAAGGTAACCTTAGTGCCAGTTTTTCTACCAGCATCTCCAATCACTTTTAATGGAGTGGCTAATTTACCACCTTTTTCATAACGTAGATAATAAATCTTACCATCACGCATAATGGTAGCTTCTAAGTATTCACTTAAAGCGTTAGTAACGGCTGCACCAACACCATGTAGACCACCAGCGTTTAGATAAACTTTATTAGAGAATTTTCCTCCCGCGTGAAGCGTAGAGAAAATTAAATAACATGCTGGAACTTTATATTTACTTTGGATCCCACAAGGAATACCACGACCTTTATCTTCAACAGAAATAGATCCATCTTTATGTAGAGTGACTAAGATAGTATCTCCATAACCATTAAGCGCTTCATCAACGCCATTATCGACAATTTCCCATACTAAATGATGTAGACCCATGCTATTAGTCGAACCAATATACATCGCTGGTCTTTTTCTTACCGCTTCTAAACCTTCTAGTACTTCAATATCGTCGGCATTGTAACTCATAAACTTTCAATATTTTAGCATATGCTAAAAAACATTTCAAAGAATATATAATATAAACCTATACGCGCAAGGAATTTAGTAAATAATTAAATAAAAAAAAGTGGAATTTTGATCCACTTCTTTTAAATAATTTATTTCAAATTATTGACTATTTTTCATGTTATTCATGACGGCACGAATTTGTGCTTCAGAGGGTTTTCTACCCATTGACATGAACATCGCACGAATCATATTTTCGTTAATTGGAGGATTCTTTTTTAATTCACGTTTTACTAATGCTCTAGCACCAAGAAAACCAAGAACTAATCCTACAATTAGACATACGATAATTATCGCTACTAATACACCAGTTTTTAATTCAACCATGATTGCTCTCCTTAACCGTTAGCGCGACCATCATAGTCGCCAGTATCGGTTCTTACTAAAATTGTTTCACCATTATCAATAAATAATGGAACTTTAACTTGGAAACCAGTCTCTAAAGTAGCAGTTTTCATCGCACTTTTAACGGTATCACCACGAACTGCTGGTTCACAATCAGTGATCTTTAAAGCGACTTTAACTGGTAATGAAATACCTAAAATTTCATCGTTATATCTAACGATATCAATTTCGGTATTCGCGACTAAAAAGTTCATTTCCCATTTTAGTCTTTCTTTAGAAATTTCGATTTGTTCATAACTAGTTTGATTCATGAAGCAAAGAGTAGTGCCAGAATCATAAAGATAAATCATTTTTTCTTTATCTAAACGCACAACATCAACGGTATATCCAGAGTTTCTAGACACTTCAACAATCGCACCAGTTTTTACGTTTTTAACTTTAAGTTTTGCGACCATTTTTCTCATCGCGGTTTTATTTAATAAAATGTCCATGACTAAGAATAATTGACCTTCATCAATGAAATAATTTCCGGGACGTAATTCAGTTACATTAACCATATATTTCTCCTTTTTCTAACTTAATTATTATACACAAATTAATTTAAGTATTCTTTTTTTAAAAATTTATATTCATTACTAAGGGTAGTTTTACTACCATGACCTGGGTAAACAATTGTATCGTTGCCTTCACTATGAGGTAGAGTAAATAACTTCTTTAAAGAAGCGCTTACTAATCTAGGAGTAGAAGTAGGTAAATCATATCTACCAATCGCGTGGAAAAATAATGTATCTCCTGAAAAAAGTACCCCACTATCTTTTAGATAATAACAAACACTACCAGAAGTATGAAAGGGAGTGTGGATTACCTTAAATTTAATTCCAATAATCTCTAATATTCCTTTTTCAACAGTAATTACATTTAAATCATTAAGCGTAAATGGTCTATCAGACATAAATGAACAATTATATCGTTCATCAAATAAACTCTTTTCCTCTCCTGTATAAATATAGACAGGAACATTTTTAATCGTCCTTAATCCTTCGATATGATCATAATGAGCGTGAGTTAAAAGAACTCCTTTAAGTGTTAGATGACGATCATTAATAGCTTTAATTAGACAATTATCGTGATTAAAACCAGGATCAATAACAACACAATCATGTTCATTACTTATAAGGTAACAATTGCAATTGTGATTAAAATATAAGAGTTCAATCTTCATACCTTATATATAATATAGGTCTTATTTTTTATTTCTTTTCTTTATGGGTTGTCTCTTTCTTACAACGAGGGCAATATTTTTTCTTTTCGATACGTTCAGGTTGTTTCTTCTTATTCTTACTAGTAATATAGTTTTCTTCACCACAAACAGTACATTTTAAAGTAATATTTTCACGAGCCATAATCTTCTCCTTCTAATAAGTACGCTAAATATGATAACACTTATATTAAATAGTTGCTAT
>JAZLFE010000003.1:0-1059 GCA_045615605.1 Bacilli bacterium
AAATAATGTAATAAGTTGGAAAAAGGGTTTGTAAAAGTTTATGATCAACATTAACGTAATTAATAGTAGCACCGCTATCTTGATATAACTTAAGAGTCTCGTTAAATTTATTTCTTATATTAGTGTCACTAACACTATCAAGTATCTCTTTAATCACAGCGATTTTAATTCCTTTTAAAGGTTTATTTAAATCTTCTAAATAATTTTCTACTTTAACTTTACTAGATGTGAAATCAAGTTTATCGTATCCTGCGACAGCATTAAGAAT
Organism: Bacilli bacterium; assembly: GCA_045615605.1. Classification (GTDB taxonomy): domain Bacteria; phylum Bacillota_I; class Bacilli_A; order RFN20; family CAG-826; genus UB1719. The sequence continues at coordinate 269 of JAZLFE010000003.1, forward strand.
AATTGCAGAATCTACAACACTTCTAGTAAAGAACCCTAGTGAATCTAAACTAGGAGTAAATGGGAATAGGCCAAAACGAGATATTCTACCCCAGGTTGGTTTTAATCCTACTAAACCAGCATAGCTTGCAGGTTTACGAATTGAATCGCCGGTATCACTACCTAATGCGAAAGGAACAATACCACTAGCGACCACTGCAGCAGATCCACAAGAAGAACCACCGATTTGGTGTTCTCCTTTAATGTCATAAGGATTAGTTGTTCTACCTAGATGTCCAGTCGCTCCAGTTCCGCCCATCGCAAGTTCATCAAGAGTAACTTTTGCAAGTGGGATAGCCTTTTTAGCAATTAATTTATCAATAATAGTCGCATTATAAATTGGAACATAATCTTTTAAGATATCACTAGAGGCAGTCGTAGGAATCCCTTTTGTAGAGATGTTATCTTTAATCGCAAAAGGAATGCCCCAAAGTAAATTATCAATTTCAGGTTCATTTAATTCTTTCGCCATTTTAATAGCATTCTCTTCGTTAAGATATTCAAATGCATTGCACTTATCTTCTTTAGCGCGTTTAATCGCCTCCATTACTAAATCTAATGGAGTAACTTTTTTATTCACCAAGGCATCGTGAATTTCTTTAATAGTTAAATCTAAATAATTCATCCGTTTACCTTCTTCACTTTAATTTGACCCGCTAATTTATTTTTAGCATTCTTTAATATCTCATCACGAGTTGTAGGAATAGTAGGTATATCTTCACGAAGTTCATTAATTTCACAAGTAAATGGATA
>JAZLFE010000004.1:0-17264 GCA_045615605.1 Bacilli bacterium
ATTATAAGAGAGAAAATACTATATTTATTAAATGAAGAAGTTCCTCATAATATAGCGATTTATATAAAAGATATAAAACGTAAAAAAGAAAGTATGTTAATTGCTGCAAATATCATTGTCGCAAAAGATTCTCATAAAGGAATAGTTATTGGTAAGAATGGCCAAATGATAAAAAAGATTGGCAGCAAAGCTAGAGAAGAATTAGAAAAATATTTTAATAAACGAATTTATCTAAACTTAAATGTTAAAGTCAAAAAAGATTGGCTTAATTCGACTAAAGATTTAAAGGAATTAGGATATTAATGAAAATTAAAGGTGTGATAGTACGCATCACCCCTTATAAAGAAAGTGGGGCGATGATTAATCTTTTAAGTAAAGATGAATTACTATCTTTTTACGCTCCACATATTTATAAAAGTAATCAAAGCAATTCATTATTAACCACACCTTTAATGTATGGAGAATTTACCTTTAAAGAAGGAAAGAATAATTTATTAAATTTTAAAGAAATGACTCCTATTTTTGACACTCGAGACTATATGAATAATTATTCTACTTTAATTTCGTTAAACTTTATTAACGAAGTAACTCTCCGTTTATTTAATGAAGAAGATATGAGTAGTGTCTATAACTATCTAATTAAAACACTAGAGTTAATTAAAGATTCTAAATTAGTCCCTATCCTTCTATTATCCTATTTAGCGGTTTCTTTACGCTTAACAGGTTATGGATTAAATGTTGATCGCTGTGTTATATCTAATTCTACACATGATATCGTTGGGGTATCTTATCTAGATGGAGGACTAATTTCTCGTTCCTGTTTTAATAAAGATCATCACCTTTTATATAATAAAGAGAAAATAAACATCCTTCGTTCTATCTTTAAAGTTAATTATAAAGATTTAGATAAATTATCTTTTAATAAAAAGGATGTTCTTGAAGTTTTAGATGACTTATTAATTTATACTTATGACCAAACCGGTGTTAAATTAAAAAGCGCTAATTTAATAAAAGTACACTTATAATAGGTTGACATAATAATTTTAAAGCTGTTAAATATTGGAGCTGTATATTTATGAACGAAAACAAATTTAGTAAAATTGTTACGCATTTAACCACAAGTGGTTATGTGTATCCAAATTCCCAAATTTATGGGGGTCTTTCTAATACCTGGGACTATGGTCCTTTAGGCGCTGAACTTAAGAATAACATTAAGCAATATTGGTGGAGACATTTTGTACAACAATCTCCTTATAACGTTGGTATTGATTCCGCTATTCTTATGAATAAGAAAGTCTGGGAAGCAACGGGACACGTTACAACTTTTAATGATCCATTAATTGACTGTAAATCCTGTAAGGCTCGTCATCGTGCTGATCAACTTATCAGTGAGCAATTTAAAGATGTAGACACTAATAAGATGACATTTGATGATATGAATAAATTCATAAAAGAGAATAAAGTCAAATGTCCTACCTGTGGTAAAGTTGGTACTTTTACTGATGTGCGTCAATTTAATATGATGTTTAAAACACATATAGGTGTTACTGAAGATTCTACTAATGATGTTTATCTTAGACCCGAAACCGCACAAGGTGTATTCGTTAACTTTAAAAATGTTCAACGTTCTTCAAGAAAGAAAATACCATTTGGTATTTGTAATATGGGTAAAAGTTTTCGTAACGAGATTACTCCCGGTAACTTTACTTTTAGAACTCGTGAGTTTGAACAACTTGAAATGGAATTTTTCTGTAAACCAGGAACAGATTTAGAGTGGTTTAGTTATTGGAAAAATGAATGTCTTAATTTTATTAAGTCACTTAATATTAAAGAAAGTAATCTTAGATATCGTGACCATGATAAAGCTGAATTAGCGTTTTATTCTAAAGCTACAACCGACATTGAATATAATTTCCCTGATATTGGATGGGGTGAATTACTAGGTATCGCTGATCGTACTGATTATGATTTAAAACGTCATATGGAGCATTCTAAAGAATCTTTAGAATATCTAGATCCTGAGACTAACGAGAAATATGTTCCATATTGTATAGAACCTTCAATGGGTGTTGATCGATTAATGTTAATGATTTTAATGGATAGTTATGATGAAGAGAAATTAGAAAATGATACTAGAGTAGTTATGCATATTAAACCTGCTTTAGCACCTTATAAGGTCGCGATTTTACCATTAAGTAAACAATTAGGTGATAAAGCAAAAGAAGTATTTAATTTATTAAGCAAAACTACTGTTGCTATCTATGATGATACTGGAAGTATCGGTAAAAGATATCGTAGAGAAGATGCGATTGGTACCCCTTTCTGTATAACGATTGACTTCGCTACTAAAGATGATGATAGTGTAACTATTCGTGAACGTGATTCTATGAAACAAATTCGTTTAAAGATTAGTGAAGTTCCTAACTACATCATTGAACACACTCAATTTTAATTAGAGGATATACATGCTCGATAAAACCCTTATTGAAGAAATAAGCAAAAAGGCTGACATTGTTACTGTTGTAGGCAACTACCTTAATTTAATTAAGAAAGGTAGAATCTACGTAGCGCTTTGTCCTTTTCACGATGACTCTAATCCTAGTCTACAGGTAAATCCAGAAAGAAATACATTTCATTGCTTTGTGGATGGACACGCAGGCAATGCGATCAGCTTTGTTATGCAATATGAGCATATCAATTTTATTGAAGCGGTTAAGAAAGTAGCGGAGATTATTAATTTTGATGATCCGCGTTTACATGATAATACCCTAGTTAAAAAGGTTGATGATAATTTAGTCCCACTTATAAAGTGCATTGATGATTTAAATTTATTTTATGAATATTCATTAACTAGTGATGAAGCTAAAGAAGCAAATGAATATTTAAAAAGCAGAAATATTAGTAATGATATTATCAAGAAATTTCATATCGGTTATTCTTTAAGTGACGGTACTAAAACAATTAAGTTTTTACAAAGTAAAGGTCATTCTATTAAAGCGATGGAAGATATTGGGATTACAACTAATATTGGAGAAAGAACACATGATAATAATCAAGGTCGAATTACTTTCGCCTTGCTTGATAATAATGGTCAAATCGTAGGATTCTCCGCGCGTAGTATTAATAAAGAGCAAACTCCTAAATACATAAATTCACCGGAGACTAAATTATTTACCAAAGGTAAAGTTTTATATAACTATCACCAAGCGAAAGATTTCGCTAAAAACGAAAAGTTTGTCTATCTACTTGAAGGTTTTATGGATGTAATTGCACTTAATAAAATTGGTATTAATAACGCTATAGCGTTAATGGGTACTGCGCTTAGTAAAGATAATTTAGCGACTTTAAAAAAACTTAATGTAGAAATTAGATTATGTTTAGATGGTGATCTTCCTGGACAAGAGGCTAGTATGCACATATTACCATTATTATTAAATAATAAGATACCAGTTAGAATTGTTAATAATTTAAATGATACTTCTGATCCTGATGAGATATTAAATAACAAAGGTAGTGACGCACTTAAAAAATATCTTAATAATTTATTATCCCCTTTTGATTTTGTTATTAACTTCTACAAGAACAGTAAACCTTTAGACACTTTAGAAGATAAGAAAAATTTAGTTATGAGATTTATTCCTCTATTAGTCGCTACATCATCTCAACTTGAGTTAGATGATTATTTATTTAAATTAAGTGAGGTTACTGGTTTTTCTATTAACGCAATTAAAAACGCAATTGTTTTAGCGCGTAATAATAAGAAAGTAGAAATAAACGATGAAGATTTAGCCAATTCCTCTAATAAAGGTTATACCTTTAAACCGATTAAAGAAAAATTACGTCATTTAGAAAAGAATGAAAGAGAAATTCTTTATCATATGTTAAATAAAGAAGATGCGATTAAGTTCTATGAGAAAAATATTGAATATTTTTATACCGATTTATATCGCGATATCGCTAACTATATAACTGATTATAACTTAACGCATAAAAATATTGATGTTAATGCTCTTATAACTGATATAGAAGGAAAAAATCCACCTAATAAAAAAGAACTTATTAACGAAATTAATAAAATATTAGATGAGAAAAAGATTCATCTTCGTTATTCCGATAAATTATTGCAAAACTGTTTACAAGAAATTCAAAAAGAAAAGAAAAAGATTCATACAAGAGAAATGATATCACGCGCTACCGAAGGTAAAAGCGATGAAGAGAAAGCTCGTATAATCGCTGATACATTAAGAAATGATGATTAAAAATATAAATATTAAAGGAGAAAATTATGGGGAAAACAAAAAAGAAAGTTGCTAAAAAAGTTGCTAAAGCAGCCATTAAGCACGAAGTAAAAAAGGTCGCTAAAATGGCGAAAAAGGAAGTAAAAAAAGAAATTAAAAAAACACTTCCAAAAGCTAAACAAGCGAAGGCTAAAAAAGTTTTAAAGGAGGCTAAAGCCAAAACTAAAGAAAAATTAAAGAATACTAAGAAGCTTGTAAAACAAGCTAAAAAAGAAATCGTTGATGAAGAAAAGCCTAATAAGAAAGTTTCTAAAAAATCGAACGATGATGAAGATGAAGAAAACGAAAAACTTGAAGAACTAGAAAAGATTAAGAATAAATATCTTAAGATTGCTAAGAAAGACGGTTCAATATCTCAAGAAGATATTATGGATGCTGTTGAACCGCTTGATTTAAGCGAAGATGAATTAGAAGATTTACTCTCTTTCTTTAAAAAGAAAAAGATTAAAGTCGAGACCAACGAAGAAGAAGCTAATGATATAGATGAAAAAGATTTCTTAGGCGATGAAGAAGATCTTGAAAAAGAGATGAGCGAAGACGAACTTGATGTTGATGATGATAATGAATATAATAATGAAGAAAAAAGCGAATACGAAGAGATTGCTAAATCTCTTAAAGATTTAAACGCTCTTGCAAGTAGTGATATTAAGTCTACTGATTCAGTTAAAGTTTATTTAAAAGAGATTGGTAGAGTCGGTCTACTTTCTGGTCGAGATGAAGAAATAGAACTCGCTAAAAGAATTGCTAAAGGTGGTAAAGACGCTGATGAAGCAAAACATGAATTAATTAACGCTAACTTACGTTTAGTTATCTCAATTGCTAAACACTATGTTGGTAGAGGAATGCACTTCCTTGATTTAATTCAAGAAGGTAATCTTGGCTTAATGAAAGCAGTTGATAAATTTGATTATTCTAAAGGATTTAAGTTTTCAACTTATGCTACTTGGTGGATTCGTCAAGCTATTACTCGTGCGATTGCTGACCAAGCACGTACTATTCGTATCCCAGTTCACATGGTCGAAACCATTAATAAGATTACCCGTGTGCAACGTCAATTAGTGCAAGAGTTAGGAAGAGAACCAACTCCAGAAGAAATAAGTGAGAAGCTAGATGGTTCAATTTCTCCTGATCGTTTAAGGAAGATTCAAATGATTGCCCTTGAACCAGTCTCATTAGAGACTCCAGTTGGAGAAGAAGATGAATCTCATTTAGTTGACTTTGTCGAAGACAAACAAAACGTATCTCCAAATGAATTCACTACCAAATCTTTATCTAAAGATGCTTTATTTAATGTCTTAGGAGAATTAAGCGAAAGAGAAGAAAGAGTCCTTCGTTTACGTTATGGACTTGATGATAATAAACCTAGAACATTAGAAGAAGTAGGTCGCGAATTTGCAGTTACTCGTGAACGTATTCGTCAAATTGAAGCTAAAGCTTTAAAGAAATTACGTTCTCCAATGCGTATTAAGAAATTAGGCGATTATCGTATTCCTAATAATGGCAAATAGAATTATAGAATTAGCAAAGCTAATTAAAAAGAATAGTGTCATCGCTGACATTGGTACTGATCACGCTTATTTAATTATTGAATTATTTAAACTTAATAAAATTAAATACGCTTATGCGGTTGATAATAAAGATGGCCCAATTAGAAATGCTATTAATAATATTAATAAATATAATTTAGAGGATAAATGTAAAGTGATTAAGGCTGATGGACTTAATTTTAATGTTAGTAAAGATATTGATACTTTAGTATTCGCTGGATTAGGTGGACTAAATACTATTCAAATAATCGAAGATAATAAAAAGAAACTTAAATATATAAAATATATTGTTACTGATATTCATCGTGATGATATAAAAGTTAAAAAATATTTAAACGATTTAGGTTTTAAAGTTAATAAATCAGTTGATATAATTGATAAAAAGAAAGGTTATCATTTAGTAAGATATGTTAAGCAGTAAATTAATTTATACATTAAGAAAGTGGTATCCAAAAAGTATTGGTATGCCAGGAGATTTTATTGGACTACAAACCGGTAAAATTAAAAAAGAAGTTAGTACCATTTTACTTTGTCTAGACTTCGATGATGATGTGTTTAACAAAGTTAAAGATAAAAATATTGATTTAATTATTACTCATCATCCTTTAATATACGGTAAAAGAAAAGAAGTTCTTGAGGCTGATCCTATTAAAAGAGCATTAGTGAACAAAATCGATAAATTAAAAATACCTGTTTATAGTATGCACACTAATTTTGATTCTGGGATAGATGGGATGAATGATAATTTAGCGAAAGCGTTAAACTTAAAAAATATTAAACCACTTAAGGGTGATCATATGCTTAGAGGTGGAGAATTAACCAAAGCGATGAGTATGGAAGAATTTGCAAAATACGCAAAGAAATCTTTAGATTTACCCGCAGTATATTACATCGCTCGCGGCAAAAAGTTAGTTAAAAAAGTTGCAATCTGTGGTGGTGCAGGTGGAGGAGAATTCAAGGTTCCGTTAAAGGAAGGTTATGATGTTTATGTAAGTGGTGATGCTCCTCACTATATTAGGCATGATATAAATTGTTATCACTATAACTATGTTGAAGCGAGTCACGAAGTAGAGCAAATCTTTATTCCGATTATGGAAAGAAGACTAAAATCTTTAGATAAAAATTTAAAAATTATAAAAGTAGGGCAACCATATCCTAAATTTTTATAAAATAAAATTACCAGATTTCATCTAACTTAACTTTAACTTTCATAGTTTGGTTAAGCGGGGTCGAAGCGCCTGAGATTATCGCTGCGCTTAATGACCCTTTTATTTTATTAATAAGTGGATCGATATCATGTTCATTTAAAATATAAAATATTTTTAATGTAGTAAAATGCTTCTTCGCAAGATCATATAATTTTTTACTGTTACTACTATTTTTACCACCTACAATAAAAACACAATCAACATTATCGGGAAGTTTCTTAATCGCCTCTTGTCTTAATTTAGTTTCCTGACATATTTCTTTTTGAAATATTGCATTAGGAAACACTTCTTTAATTTTATTAAATATGTCATCTAATTCATAAATAGATAAGGTTGTTTGAGAGGATATAAATGGAGTATTATCTTTGATAATATTTTTCATTTTATCTTTAATATCATCATATAAATATACGTTTTTTGAAATTGATAACATCGCTAAAGTTTCTGGATGATTAGGAGTTCCGACGTAAATAACTTGTCTATTGTTATCAATAGCCTTCTTTATATTAGAGTAGCTAAATTCAACAATCGGACAAGTCGCATCTAAATAAACTATATCTTTCTTATTAAGTAACTCTTCTAGTTTTTTATCGTGCCCATGAGCAGTAAATATAACTGCGCACCTATTAGGAAGTTTACTAATTTTCTCTTCATTAGATATATTATCTAAGATGGATTCAATCCCATATTTTTTAAGTTCATTAGTGACATCCTCATTATGCACTAGTGCACCTAAAACAAATACTTTACGATTGCTATATTTCTTTTTAAAAGAAAGCGCTAAGGCAATCGCGCGTGACACGCCTTGACAGTAACCACTTGGATTCGCTAAATAAGTTTTCACTCTAATATTTTATCAAAAATATAAACTCAGTTATAATAATAAAAGTATGGGAAATTTTAAAGCGTTTAATTTAGAAGAGAAAATGATTGAAAGTCTTAAACGGCAAGGCTATATTTCTCCATCTCCTATTCAAAGTTTAGTTATTCCCAAGGCATTACAAGGTCGAAATTTAGTCGTTAAAAGCGAAACTGGAAGCGGAAAGACTCATAGCTTCTTAATTCCCTTAATTGATAAACTAAATCGCTTAGATCGCTCAAATTTATATGGTGTTATTATTGCTCCTACTAATGAGTTAGCAAGACAAATATTTATTTTTACGCGCATGTTTAAAAAAGAATATAGCGATATAAAAGTTAGACTTTTGACTAGCGAGACTAGCGAAAAAGAAAATATCTCTGGTCTATCTATTACTCCTAATTTAGTAATTGGCACTCCAGGTAGACTCGCTTCTTTATTTAAGAAAGGATATTTAAAATCTAACAAAGTTAATACCGTAATTTTAGATGAAGCGGATATGTTATTAGAGCTAGGGTATTTTAATGATATTAATTATTTAATTAATGAATTTAATAAACCACAGATTATGATCTTCTCCGCTACGATAAAAGATAATTTACGTTATCAAATTAGTAAATATATTGGTGCAGATTATGAGATTACAAGTGATAATAAAACCGATACCGGCAGTGGAGTAACTCATTATTTAATTGATATCCATCACCAAGATATTTATCAATCCGCGATATCTTTTATTAAAATAAAAAATCCTTATTTCTTATTAATATTCGCTAGTAATAAAAATGAAGTGAATACATTATATTCTTTATTAAAGAAAGATAAATATTCAGTCACAATGATTACTGGAGATTTATCAGATCGCGAAAGACGTTCAACATTAAAAAGAATTAAAAATGATGAATATCAAATTGTAGTCGCCTCCGACTTAGTAAGTAGAGGAATGGATTTTAAAAATATATCCGATGTCTTAAGTATCAACTTACCTAGTGATTTAACTTACTACCAACATCGCGCGGGTAGAACTGGTAGATTTAATAACAAAGGTAACTCTTATGTTTTTTATAGCGCGAGCGAGACTAAAAGAGTTATGTCATTGATTAATCAAGGAATTAAATTCAATTATCTATCACTAAAAAATGATGAATTAAGTATTGGTAAACCCTTTATTAAAGAGTTTAAACATAGTAAAAAGATGGACGAGAATTTAATGAGAGATATTAAGAAGGCTAAATACGAAAATCGCGGTGAAAAAGTAAAACCAAATTATAAAAAGAAAGTTAAATTAGCCATTAAAAAAGTTAAACAAAAACATAAACGAGAAATCATTAGAAAAGATATAAGAAGACAGAGAGTTGAAAGATATAAGTTAGAGGCAAAAAATAGAAATTATGAATAATTTATATTTAGGTAGTCATATTAATTTAAGTGGTCCTGATTATTATTTAGGTAGTGTTAAGTCCGCTATCGAATTCGGTGAAAATTGTTTTATGTTTTATACTGGCGCGCCGCAAAACACAATTAGAAAACCTACTAGTCAATTAAAAATTGATGAGGCTAGAGAACTTATTAAATCTTCTAACATTAACGAAGATAAAATTGTTGTTCACGCGCCTTATATAATTAACTTAGCTAACATAACTAATTTAAAAACGCGCGAACTTGCAATTAGTTTCTTAAAGCAAGAACTTAAAAGAGTTAATGATTTTAATGTTAAAACATTAGTACTTCATCCAGGAAGTCATGTTGGTGAAGGTGAGGAAGTAGGGTTAAAAGCAATTATTGATGGTCTAAATGAAGTATTAGATCAAGATAATTCTGATGTTAAAATTGCTCTTGAGACTATGGCGGGTAAAGGCAGTGAACTTGGTAAAACTTTTAATGAATTAAAAACTATTATCGAAGGTGCTCATAAAAAAGATAGATTAGGAGTGTGCCTAGATACTTGTCATGTTAACGATGCCGGTTATGATATTAAAGATATAGATGGTTTACTTAATGAGTTTGATAAAGTAATAGGATTAAATAAATTATTAGTGATTCATATTAATGATTCACTTAATCCTAAAGGCGCTCATAAAGATAGACACGCTAATATTGGAATCGGACAGATTGGATTTGATACTTTATTAAAGTATGTTCATCATCCTAAATTAGAAAATGTTCCTAAGATATTAGAGACTCCATATATAAACGAAAAACCTCCTTACAAGAAGGAGATTGAAATGCTCAGAAATAAGAGCTTTAATCCTAACTGGGTATATTCTTTATAATTTATTTATTTCTTTAATTAAAGAATTAAATGCATCCTTATCTTTTATCTTTTTAATTACTTTGCCTTTTTTAAATAATACCCATTCGTTTTTTCCACCAGCTAATCCTATGTCACATTCTTTAGCTTCACCTGGTCCATTAACAACACAACCCATAACAGCAATCTTTTTGTTTATATGATTGTCTTCTAAATATTTTAGAACTTTATTCGCTAAAGGAATTAGATTAACTCGGGTACGTCCACATGTAGGGCAGGAGATTAAAGTGGGGTAGTCTTTATATAGACCTACATCATGCAATAATCTTTTAGCAGCAATTATCTCTTTAGTCGGATCATCACTTAAAGATATTCTGATTGTGTTACCAATACCATTAAGTAAAAGCGGGGCTAACGCAGCGACTGAGCGAGTTATTCCTATTTCGCTTGGACCTGCCTCAGTGATTCCTAAATGAAGCGGGTATTTGAACGTTTTACTAGCAAGCATATAAGCTTCAACAGTATCTTTAACATTACTTCCTTTAAGAGAAATAATTATATTTCTAAATCCTAATTTCTCTAATATTGCGACATGCTTTTTAGCGCTTTTAACTAAATTAATAGCGCTAGATTTATCGCTAATAGATTTATCTAACGAACCAGAATTTACTCCAATTCTAATAGGAATATTTTTCTTTTTAGCTAAGTCTACAACTTTCTTGATATTTTTAATATCACCAATATTTCCAGGATTAATTCTTATCTTATCTGCTCCTGAATTTATTGCCTCTATCGCTAAACGATAATCAAAATGAATATCAGCGACTAAAGGGATTTTAATTTTCTTTTTAATTTGTTTTATTGCTTTAGCATCTTCTAAATCTAGAACACTAACACGCATTAAATCAGCACCTAGTTTAGCGCATTCATTAATTTGCTTACTAACTTCATTTACTTTACTAGTCTTAATGTTACACATTGATTGAATCAAAACATGGTTTGATCCACCGATAGTAATATTTCCAACTTTAATTTTGTTAGTGATAGTTCTATTCATTATTTAATAGGATTATTTATAAGAAGCTATAATATTGTAATTTAAATCGATTTCTGTAAAAGAATCATCATTGTATGAGTTGAATTTAATTTTGTCTAAGTGCATTGAAGCATTTAATAAGCGGCCATATGAATCATAATGGTAATTACCATTACCGCAAGCAATTTCACCTGCTGCAATTTGGCCTTCTATAAATAAATCATTACGCTGAGTTGTATATTTAATATTCATATTTTCTGGGAAATAATCATCAAATACAGCAGAATATAAATTCCATTTATTAAGATGAACTTTAGAGCCATCTGTATCTTCAATAAAGCTTTTTTTATTAATTGCGGTGAAGTCCTGATTTGTACTTGGATTATTATCACCTGTTAAATATTTAATAAGATTTCTAGATGTCTCTTTACCTTTCTCTCCAATAGTCCAACTAGCAGTAACATTATCAATAACATCATCGACTTTAAGTTCTTCATCTTTAAATTCATAATGAGTATAAGTAGCAACTAATTGAGCAGCAACTTTTCTTAAAACTTTTCTTCCGCATGAAGGAGTGATTACAGCAACTCCTGATAAAAGAATTAAACCAACTTTTTTATTCATAAATTACTCCTTATGCAAATTTCTCTGCAACTTTAATCGCGATATCTAACATATCTTTTAATCCTTTAGCGCGTTCTTCACTAGTTAATATACCTGGATTTTGGAAGTGATCAGATACCGTAAACATACCTAATGCCTTCTTTCTTAAAATCGCCGCATTACAATATAATGCGTATGATTCCATTTCGCATCCTAGAGTTCCAATTCTTTCCCAATCTTTCCACCAAGGTTTTTCTCCCTTTTCTTGAAAATGGTAAAATCTACCTTCACTTAAAATATTACCTACAAATACTTTCTTTTTACTCTTTCTTGCTTGGTTAACTGCTTCTTCAAGTACTTCATAAGTAGCGCCGCTACTATAATTACCACTTAATTTAAAATCACTCATCCAATTAAAATCAGTACTAGCAGTCTCAGCAATAATAATATCTTTTGTCTTAATATATTTTTGGAAACCACCACAGGTGCCAACACGAATTATAGTCTCAACATTATATTCATTAAATAGTTCATAACTATAAATACCGATACTTGGTTGACCCATGCCACTTGCCATGACACTTACTCTTTTGCCACCTTTAGTGTATCCAGTAAAACCTAAGATACCTCTAACATTACAAACTTGTTTGTAGTTTTTTAAATATGTTTTAGCGATCCATTCCGCTCTAACTGGATCTCCAGGCATCAATACGACTTTTGCGAAATCGTTCTTTTTAGCATTAATATGTATAGACATTATCTTTGACCTCTTTCATATGGTTGGCCTTCTGCTTTAGGTGCTCTAGATTTTCTAGAAGTAAAGGCTAATAAAATTAGAGATAGTATATAAGGAATCATTTTAAATAATTCGCTAGTAACACCAACATCACGAGTTAATTCAATTCCAAATAAGGAATAGAATAATTCATAATATGAATAACTTAACGCCATAAAGAAGCTAAAGAATAAAGCAGCTCCAGCAATTCTAAATGGTTTCCAAGCACCAAAGATTAAGACCGCTAAAGCTAAGAAGCCAAAGCCGCTAACTCCAGTAGAGGCGTTCCAAGAAGTAGATGAAGGAATAATATAAGCTAAAGCTCCAAGTCCTGCTAAAGCTCCAGAAGTTAATACACCGATATAACGGAATTTTACTACGTTAATACCAGCACTTGCCGCTGATTGTGGATTCTCACCACACGCTCTTAAACGTAATCCGAATCTAGTTTTAAATAATAAGAACCAAGAAATTAATAAGATAAATATTCCAATAAATAAGAAGATATTAATATCAAATTCACCTATTTGAATAATAAACGCATCCTTTAAGAAGGTAATTGAATCAGTAGCGTATGGAGAAATACGTTTAGCTAAAACGACAACTGCTGCAGTAGCAAGTAAGTTCATTGCAGTTCCAATTAAGGTTTGATCAGCGTTTAGTTTTATCGCAACGGTAGCAAGTAGTAAAGAATATAGAGTACCTGCGGCTATCGCTACTACTATAGTAGCAATAATAATTAATGCTGGATGTGCTCCTGCATCAGTTAAACCAGTTAATGTTAATAATCCAAAGAAGCCGCCAAAAACCATGGTACCTTCAAGACCAATATTAATGACGCCGCTTCGTTCAGAGAACATACCGCCGATTGCTACAATCATTAACGCAACGGCAAAGATAAGTACGTTAGAGAATAAAATTGCAAATTGTGTACCCATATTATTTGCCCTCCCTTGCAGCTTTCACACTTAGCGTGATTTCTTGTGGCTCACCTTTTTTCTTACGATTAAATTTATCTTTAATCCATGGGATAAAGCGCATTGTAATTGCGGTTAATCCACTTAAGTAAACAATAATTGAAGTAATTAAATCGCTAATTTCTTTTGGGAACACCGATTGAGATGTAGCGGTGGAACCAACTGAAATTACCGATAAGAATCCAGAAGCAAATATTGCCCCAATAGGATTAAGTTGCGCAATGAATGCTACGATAATTCCATTCCATGGAACTTGTGGTAATACATTTGATATTTGAGTTGACCACTCTTCAACACCAGCTAGGTAATATAATGAAGCGCCTAAACCAACGATGGCACCAGAAATAGCCATTGTAATAATGGCGTTTTTCTTAGCGTTAATACCAGCATATTTAGTAGCATGTCTATTATAGCCTGATGCTTTTAATTGATAACCAAATGTAGTCTTTTCCATAAGGATAAAGGCAACAATAGCAACAATAATTGCGATTAAGAATGCGCAAGTAAATGTTGAACCCATCTTGTCAGGATCAACACCAAAATTAGGCAATTTAGACCAACTCCATTCAGAAATCTTATAAGTTTTATAAGAGTTACCACGATCAACGATATCGAATAAATATGTTTGATATGAATAGTTAACGAATAATAAACCAATCCAGTTTAGCATGATGCCACTGATGACTTCGTTTACATTGCAGAATACTTTAAGTATTGCAGGAATAACACCCCAGATAGCACCAAATAACATTGCCATTAGTACACATACGTACCAAGGAAGTTGGAACTTTAATGCAAATACTAAAGCACCAAATGAACCTAATACATATTGTCCAGCAGCACCGATATTAAATATACCTGTTTTATATGCAAATATAATACCAACGCCACAGCAAAGTAATGGAGCCATGGTAGCAAGAATATTTCCAAATCCTTCTAATTCATAATATTTAAGACCACCAGAGATAAGCATCCCAAAATCATAAATTGCGTCAGCAGGTGATAATGCCACCATGATAATAAAGCCGAGTAATAAGCCAATCGCAACACAAACTAATGAAGAATAAACTTTATAAGCTTTGTCACTAGTAAAGGCTTTCTTACTTTTACGAGAGAAGTTTCTCTTAAATTTTTCGAAACGACTAACCATAATTATTTACCTCCCTCGACGAAATGATAATCCCGTTTGGCGCCAGACATATATAAGCCAAGTTCCTGTCTAGAGACATCTTTTGGCTTAAATTCTCCAACGATTTCGCCTTCATACATAACTAGGATTCTATCGCTTAATGCATAGACTTCGTCTAATTCATAAGATACTAGTAATACAGCAGTACCTTTCTCTTTTTCTTTTAATAATTGAGAATGAATATTTTCAATTGCACCAACGTCAACACCACGAGTTGGTTGAACTGCAACTAATACTTTTGGTTTTCTTGCTAATTCACGAGCAATGATAGCCTTTTGTTGGTTACCTCCACTCATTCCGCGAGCGTTACTAAACATACCATTAGAAGATCTAATATCATGCTTTTTAATTAATTCTTCCGCGTTCTTTCTAACATTCTTTTCTCTAATGAATCCTAAAGTTTGGAATTCACGATTCTTGAAATCACGTAAGACTAAGTTTTGTTTTAAATCATATTCTAAGACTAAACCATGTTTATGACGGTCTTCAGGAATATGAGACATACCTAAGTAATTACGAGATTTAATATCACCTTTCTTTAAAGTAATATTAGAGAACATAACTTTACCTGCAGTCTGTTTCTCAAGACCAGTAATAGAGTAGATTAATTCACGTTGACCGTTACCGTCGATACCAGCAATAGAGACAATTTCTCCCGCACGTACATCAAAGTTAACTTTGTTAACGATATTCTTTTTCTTACTTTCATCAAATAAGGATAGATCACGAACCTTAAGCATAACTTTGCCAGGTACTTTCTTACTCTTATTAAGAGTAGTAGTAACATGACGACCGACCATAAGATCTGATAATTTTTGAACACTAGAAGTTTTAACATCATAGGTTCCAATTGTTTGACCACGTCTTAAAACCGTAACGCGATCTGCGACTGCTTTAATTTCATTAAGTTTATGAGTTATAAAGATAATGGTCTTACCTTCACGTTTAAGGTTTTTCATGATTAATAAAAGACCTTCAATTTCTTGTGGTGATAAGACAGCGGTAGGTTCGTCGAAGATTAATATATCGGCATTACGATAAAGCATCTTAAGAATTTCAGTTCTTTGTTGCATACCAACTGTAGCATCTTCCGTAACACAATTTAAATCTACTGATAAACCATATTTACGAGCGATTTCAGTAATTTGGTACGCTGCTTTATTTAAGTCAATATTAAATATTGTTTTATTCCACCAGTCTGCAGCATGGGCTAATCCAAAGTGAATAGAATGGAATGCTTTCTTAAAGATATTAGGTTTCTTTTCGTTTTGTTCAAAGAATTTTTCTCTTAATTCTTTAGCTTCTTTTTCTAATTCCTTTTGTTTTAGATCATTAATCTCAGATAAAGGCATTGATAAAATGGCGTTAGTCTGAGAACTGGTGAAATGATAATCATGACCTAAGATAAATCTTAAGTCGTTATCACTTATTGATTTAGTTAATACATCAGTTAATTCATTACGATGTTTTAAGAAACGGATTAAACCTTCTATGATATATAGACGAGTCATAATCGCTTGTTCTTGTTTCTCAGCGTCTTCTACGAAGTGGTTCTTGGCAATTTCTTTACCTAAGATAATATTCTCGAGTAAGGTATAGCATTCCACTAATTTAAAGTGTTGGTGGACCATTCCAATCTTAAGTGCATTCGCAACATTAGGATCTTTAATCTTAACTTCTTTTCCATTAACTTTAATTAAACCTTCATCAGGAGTATAAAGTCCAAATAGAATGGACATGATAGTAGATTTACCTGCACCGTTTTCACCAAGAAGTGCATGGATTTCGCCCTTTTTAAGCTGTAATGTTATGTCATCGTTTGCCACAATACCAGGGAATTCTTTCCTGATGTGGTTCATCTCAATTACATATTCCGATGTCATCTTTTAACTTTCCTCTCATTAATTTGTTATACCGAAAAGCCTTTCACTGTCGAAAGGCTTTAAAACATGTGATAATCTGTTCATCAATCACCCATTTTAAAGCCTTCAAATCCAGTAAGCATTTATAAACCGAAAAAAAGGGGAACACGAATGTTCCCCTTAAATTGTGTCTGTCATTCAAATATTAAGCAACGAACTTAACCTTTGATAATCCAGCTGTGCTTGGATCGGACATGGAGCTGTCGTTGTCGATAGCGATTGCGCCGCTTGCAACGTCAGCAAGTAATGCTTCGTATTCTTCTACGGAGTAGTTTTCTAATGACCATGTAGCTGTAGGAAGATTTACTGCATCTTCTGCTGCGCCTAAAGTCATAGCTCCCTTAAGGAGAGCGCCACCGCCGAAGTAATCGCCGAGTGCCTTGATTACGGATGCGTCAAGACCCTTACAAGCAGATGTGATAACTGCTTCGGAATCCTTGCTCTGGTCTACGTCAACACCTACTAATGCAGCGTCGTTAGCTTCTGCAGCTGCTGCACCGGAAGTGAACATTGTACCACCGCAAACGAATACTACTTCTGTACCAGCCTGGTACCAGCCGTTTAACATGGACTGGAGTTCAGGGGAAGCGGAGAAGGAT
>JAZLFE010000005.1:0-7312 GCA_045615605.1 Bacilli bacterium
CTCTAAGAGTAGTGATATCAATATTCTTATAATGAACATTACCAAATCTAGCGTATGTATAATCAAAGTCTAATAAGAATTCTTTCATCTCATTTGGAGTAGCATCTGTCACTAAATCAAAATCAGTAAAGTCGATACCTAGAAGATAGTCTCTAGCGGATCCTCCAGTTAGATATAAATGATATCCGTGTTGTTTAAAAAGATGAGATAAAGAGAAGAACTTATCTAGGTTCATTATTGACCGAGGTAAGTGCCTATACAGAAGGCTGGAGATATACCACGGGCTTCACGGCAACCGTACATCCAAAGACCACCGCTATAAGGTTTCTTATCTGAAGAAACATGCTCGTTAGTAGATACATACCAAGCATTCGCGGAATTATCATTGCCTGCGCCTGTTTCCGGAAAATAGTAACTTGTATGGGATGGGGTTCTGGTCCACCATGAAATAATTTCTTTACTTTCACCAATGCCATAATATTTGAAACGATATTGATTAGAACCTTCACTTGTACCAATATCATTAGGAGAATATTGCGAATAATAGGCATAAGTAAAGAAATTATTATTACCTTTATCAGTTTCAATCTTAGCAGACTGATTACTTACACCATTAACTTCAGTTGCTGAAAGTAAGAATAAATCTGTATTAAATGATTCAGGCGTAGGAGCACTACCGTTGAATGAATCCATAGACCACTTGGTAACTGTCTTAAGAGAATTTCTTAAACCTTCAGGCATCGCTGCTCTAATAGAGGATTTTGTACTTGAATTATTAAATGATGCACTGTCATCTTTATAATCATTTTTAAATCCAAATGGACCAGCAGCAGGGCAATCAACAAAATCAAACGTTAATAAAGCTTTAGAATTACTTTCAGAAATTGTATCTTGACCTTGTCCGATTACTCTAGTAGTTAAAGATTCAAAACCAAGTTGAGGTAAACTTATCTCTTTTTGTAATCCAACAAAAGTGTTTTCTTCTTTTGTCTCTTTGCCTTCAGCATCAGCTTTAGTTCCTTTAAAAGCGCTATCAGCTTCACTTCCATAAACTTCTTCTAATTTAGTTCCTGTATAAGTAGCTTTTGTAGGGTCATCAGCAGGTTCATCCGCTAATTTAGCAATAGTGTACCAATCATCAGTCCACCAATTACCAGTGGCCGCTTTTTCGACCCATTCCGCAAAAAGCGAAATCGAAGTAGTGATATTGTAATCTTTTGGTAAATTATTACCCATGTACAGCCACCCAGAATTACCATAATCACCTTCATCTTCATTTAAATCGTATCCGTCGTGTACTAGTTTAGTGTCATTACCAAGTAATGTTTTATATACATCAGATAATTTTACTTTACCTTCATGACCTTCTTCTTCTTTCCATGCAGGAATATTAATATCAATAGATAATGAAGTTACTGATTCGACTTCACCATAAAGATTTTCACAATTAAAATAACCACCAGCGGTATTGAATGTTACAGTAATATTATCAATATCATTAAAAGCCGCACTGATAGTTTGTCCTGTCTTATTTTCAAATGTGTAGGAAGGTTCAACAGAACCATTAAAATACCATCCTTCGAAATTAGTTTTAGGAGTGTCAGTACCAACCAAATAATAATCTTCAGAAACGCCACATGCTATACGAACCTTATCGGTTAATTCGTTTGAAGAATACTTCTCATCTGGTACAACATTAATATCTACAGGTGAAGTTATCGCTTGAGTTTCTCCTTCGTCGTTTTTCCATTCTGCATTATCAAGATTAACAGAAACAGAAATATTTGCCACTTTAAATATAGGTTTAAATTGTGTTTTGTTATCTTTTATTGGGTATGGCCAAGTAACAGATTCAGTTCCATCTTTTAATTTCCAACCAAAAAATTCTTCGTTTTCTTTGCCTTCAGGCTCATTAATCTTAGCTACTGCTTCAGGAGTAATTGATGCTTCTTTTGGATCTTTTTCTTCGTCTATGTCTGCCCAAATGGTATCAAATATAGAATCATCATCATTTAAGAAAGTGGCACAATATTGAGAGGCATCTAGTTTAGCAACTAAATTAACTGTTTTACTTGTAAATTCAGCCATTTTATCATCTTCTGTTACTAAAGTACCTTTAGCACGAGGTTCGGTTTTTCCTTTAATCTTTATTTCGTAATCATCTCCATACATCCATCCACTGAATGTAGAATGCTTAATATCTTCAGGATTTGGATCGCGAAATGCTCGTGGTGAAGTTTGTTCTTTGCATGAATCAGTTAAAGGATTGCAGAGTTCCTTACCAGTTGAATCTTTGAAAGTAAACGTTGTTTTTTCAAGTTCATACATCGGATATAAATGAGCAATCATATTATGTTGTGGGCGGACCGGCCACTCTTCATCATCAAGAATATCTTCTGTTGTAGGTTCACGCCATGTTTCTTTATCATATTCTATAGGCGTATCAACTCTCGCCCATCCAATTCCTTTGTAATTTTCTACATAAGGTTCATCTCGTTTAGCAAAGCCAGGCCCTAATCTTTCATATTCTTCAGTGTAATACCAGTCATCTTCACCATTATATGTTTCACCTAAAGGATTAATATCTTTATGTAAATAAACTAAACCTTTCTCGCCTTCTTCAGGTGGGACAATAATTTCTTCTGCAGGTTTAGTCGCTCCATAGACAACTCCCGCTGTTCCTACTCCAACAGTAGCAGCAGAAAAAGAAGCAACAATAATGCCTATAACTTTTGGTGTTAACATAAGTAAACCTCCATATGGATTTCTAATTATATTTTACTAATATAATTAATAAATGCAAAAAAAGAACCGCCGAGGCGGTTCCTTTTATTAAAGCAGACTTTGAATTAGTTAAGAGCTTCTTTTAAAGTCTTAGAAGGCTTAAAGGTAACAGTCTTGCTTGCTGGAATGGTAATGCTCTTACCACTGGCAGGATTGATTCCTTTGTGAGCTTTTCTCTTCTTAACAGCGAGTTTGCCGACGCCAGCAATAGCGACATCGTCACCCTTCTTAAGAGCAGCACCGATAACAGCGATAACAACGTTAAGGCCTTTTTCAGCTTCACTCTTTGTGCATTTGCCTTTAGTGGCAATTGCTTCGATTAATTCAGCTTTATTCATAAAATCTCCTTTGCTTAATTAAGCTAATATAAATGTACCATAAACGCCTATTTTTGCAAGTATTATGCTATTTCTATGTACTTTTATGTATATATAATATTTATAAAAAATATTAGAAATTTATTATTTTTTTCTTCTAAGTACCATATTTATTGGTACATTTTCGTAGGAAAACGCTTCTCTTAAACGGTTCTCTAAGTATCTCATATAACTAAAATGAGCGAACTTAGGATCATTAACAAAGAATACGAAAGTAGGAGGAGCTACACTGATCTGTTCAGCGTAATAGACTTTTAGTCTTCCACCTTTAAAATCTGGAGCCTCATTCATTTGAACAGCGTTTAGTATTACATCATTTAATACTGATGTTTTAATGCGCTTATTAAAACTATCATGGGTCTTTTTAATTTCATTAAAAATCTTTTCTATATTAGTTTTATTAAGCGCACTAATAAATAAGACATTAGAGTAATCTAAGAATTTAAACTCTTTATGAACTTCTTTAATAAAGCTATTAGCTTCAAATTCTTTTTTCTTAATATCCCATTTATTAACTATAAAGATAATCGCTTTATGTGCATCATGCGCATATCCTACTACATGTTTATCTTGTTCAGTTATACCCACGCTAGCATCAATTAAGAATAAAGCGATATCTGCTCTATCTATAGCCTTTAATGTTCTTAAAGCAGAATATTTATCAATAGATTCAAATATCTTGCCTCTTTTCTTAAGTCCTGCAGTATCAAGCGCTACATAATCTTGATTATCGTGAGTAAATTCTGTATCAGTAGCGTCTCTAGTAGTGCCTACTATATCCGAGACTATTACTCTATTCTCATTTACTAAAGCATTTAATAAAGTAGATTTACCAACGTTAGGTCTACCAATAATCGAGAACTTAATAGCGTCTTTATAATCTTTATATTTCTTATTAGGTAATAACTTCACTACTTTATCTAATAAATCACCTACTCCAATACCGTGTTCACTAGATATAGCAATTGGATCGCCTAATCCTAAAGCATAAAATTCACTAGTCTCATCTATCTTTTCTATACTATCTACTTTATTAACCGCTAAGATAACCGGTTTCTTAACTTTATATAACATCCTAGCGACTAATTTATCATCACCCGTTAATCCTAACTTAGCGTCAGTAACAAATATTATTAAATCAGCTTCTTTAATAGCAATTTCTGCTTGAGCCCTTATTTCTTCTTGAAATGGTCTATTCTTTAATTCAATACCGCCAGTATCTATTAAATAGAAGTCTTTAGTAAGCCAAGTCGCCTTTTGATATAGACGATCACGAGTAATACCAGGAGTATTATCTACAATTGCAGATCTAGATCCTACAATACGATTAAAAAGAGTCGACTTACCAACATTAGGGGATCCTATAAGGGCGACGACTCCTAAAGACATAGATTAGGCTCCTAATTTATTATTAATAATCTTCATTATCGCATCTACTACTTCAGGGATTGATAATGGAGATGTATCAAGTTCAATAGCATCATCCGCTTTCTTAAGTGGAGCGAAGTCTCTATGAGAATCTATATAGTCTCTTTTCTTAACATCTTCACGGATATCTTCAATAGTGCATGGGATATGTTTCTCCATGTTTTCTTTATATCTTCTTTGAGCGCGGCATTCTACTGACGCTATCATAAATATCTTTACTTCAGCGTCAGGAATAACATAAGTACCAATATCTCTACCATCCATTACTACATTATTCTTCTTAGCGAATTCTTTTTGTAGATTAGATAAGACTAAACGGATTCCTTTCATCGCTGCAATATAAGATACATTAGCATTTACTTCAGGAGTCCTTATCGCGCGAGTAACATCATTACCATTACATAAAACAGTACCATCTGGTTTTAAATCAATTTTAATATCATTAACTACTGCTTCACAGGCTGCTTGATCTTGGCAATTAATACCCTTATTCATACAATACCAGGTAACACAGCGATACATCGCTCCAGTATCCATATAAGTATAATTAAGTTTTTTAGCAATAATCTTTGCGATTGTAGATTTACCTGCTGCCGCAGGACCATCAATCGCTATTCTAACTAATTTAGACATACTCGACTCCTTTTACCTAGATTATTTTATTATATTTAATAATAAAAGAGTTAACTTTTTATCGATTTGCAATTATTAGTTTAATTTTGATATAATCATAGAGTTATTGGAGGCTATAAAATATGGCAGTTAAATTAAAAGTTAATAAAGATACTTGCATCGGTTGTGGTGCGTGCATTGGAGCCTATCCAGATGCTTTTACTTTTGATGCAGATGGAAAAGCGGAATGCATTAAAGAAGTCGAAAATCCAGACGAAGTAAAAGCTAATTGCCCAGCTGCTGCGATTATTGACTAATCGTTTTAAACTTTATTACAAAATAAAAACCACCGAAAATGGTGGTTTTATTTTTTCTAATAAACAATGAATTTAAATTATTGTCTTAATGGCGCCCCTGTATTATCACAGAATGATCCAGTTTTAATTGAAATTAGATCAATAATCCAACCAAAGAGAAACAAGCCTAAAGTGCAAGTATACAATAATCCTTTCCCAATTCTTCCAACGTAATATTGGTGTAATCCAAACCACCCACCAAATAAACATTTTTTAAAAGCCGCTCGTTTACTTTTATCGCTTGTTTGCGTTACATAATTTGCCATAAAATTCTCCTTATTTATTTTTTTATTGTACATGGAGAGAGAGAGAGAGAGAGAGTCAATGTTAGATTTTATTAATTCGTTTAAAATGCTAAAGATACAGACTATCATAAGGAGAAAATATTCTTTTTATAATTATATACACAACCGAACGGTTGCGTTTTAATAAAAAAGTGGTATGATTAAAAGTATGAAAGAGGAAAAAATTAATATCACACCATTCGGAAAACAGTTTCGTGCCTTTCGCGCAGAGCATAATATTTCATTAGAGGATGCTGCTAAAACTTTAGGAGTGTCCGGATCATATTTAACAGCGGTTGAACGTGGTGAGAAAACTTTATGCTATAAATGGATAGATACAATAGTGAAACAATATAAATTAAATAAAGAAGAAGCAGACAAATTTTGGAACAGTTTTGATACGACGCCAAAAACGGACAAAATTTCTAGGAGCCTTATAGCGCAAATGATGCGTAACTTTTATATGAATGTAACTCACCAAAATTTTGTTCCGGAAGAATATGAGAAGAAAATTCAAAGATTCATTCATGGTAAAGAAATGAATATGGAGGATAAAAAATCATGATCAATAAACAAAAAAGCACACACGCTATTACGAGTAACGTGTGTGCAAAACTCAAAAACTCAGGGAATGAATTTATGAGCTTTTATATTATAAAGCTTATATTCGCCTCTAACAATAGGAGGGACTTATATGCTAAAAAAGGATAGATGGGGAAATGATCGTCCGGCCGATAGTCATGGGCGATATGTTAAATACATATTCGGCGAACCATATAATGATAATATGGCGAGGATAAAATCATATGATAAAAGGCAAAGAATAAGCGCCGAAGAAAAGCAAGCTCTGAAAGACATTTCAATAAAGAACAGACTAGAAAAACAAGATTACTACCTTATAAAGGAATTAACTAATACAATAAGAAATGTTAATAGATATGCCTATGTAAGCATAAATAAACCTATCGTTAACGATAAAGGACTCCAGGTTACTGAAATCGACATTGAAACCAAGAGATATGTAATTGAAGTAAAATCTGGTAAATGCAAACATTGTATGAATCAATTTCTAACACAGAAAAAATATTCAAAGACATTTAACAAACAATACATTGTATATGCGCCTAAAATATCTAAAGGAGTAGAAAAAGAGTGCAAAAGAAATGAATTAACTATAATAAAAGATATAGATACATTCAAAAAATATATTGGAGGAAAATAATTATGGCAATGGGATTAATATTATGTACTAATGTTGGAATTAAAAAGGAGGATATCCTTCAAATTTTAGAAACCAGATTAAGGAAAAGGGCGGCTGATTCATATTTAAATGATTTATTTATTGGAAAATATCCAAATAATATTCATTTTGAATTTACTCCTAACGATAGAATAAATAATGTAAAACCAAGTATGAGAAAAGAGTCAAAACAAATTCCTTTAAAAAATCCATATTTAACAAATGTTAGCT
>JAZLFE010000006.1:0-7026 GCA_045615605.1 Bacilli bacterium
TCATCTTTATTATTAATAATAAATAAATTGAACACGGGAGAAATTATGTACACTAGTCGCGCTAATATAACTCGTGGAGATAAATTAGGATTAGTGAATATCCTTAATTATAAAAGTATTACTATGCACAAAATTAATCCAATCGTGTATGATTTAATAAAAAGAGAAAAGAGAGTCCATGAATAAAAGAAAGTTAATTCATAAAATCTTAGGAACTAAGATAAAAAGTATTACTCCTATTCATCAAGGAGTATCTAATACATCTTATTTAGTTAACGATCAATATGTTGTAAGAATTAAAGGTGATAAGAAAGATAAATTTTATAAATCAAAAAATGAAAAAGAAATCTTGCATAAGACCGCGAGATTATATTTAAGCGAACTTGTAACTTATCTGGATAAAGATGGTAATAAAGTTAGTGAATATATTCCGAACACTCATACTTTTACTGGAGAAAAAGAAGAAGTTATTAGCGCAGCTAAGATGCTAAAGAAATTACATAACTCTACTGAAGATACTAAAGTTAAATTTAATCCATTTAAACGTTATTACTATTATAAAAAGAAAGGAAAAGGCGAAGACTATCAACACGAAGATAGAGTAATTGAGAACGTTAAGAAATTATATAAGAAATATCCGTTAGTGATTTGTCATAACGACGTAGTCGATAACAACCTTTTATACACAAAAAATGCTTCTTATTTAATTGATTATGAATTCGCTGGTAAGAATATTTATCTATTTGATTTAGCGAGCTTTATTAGTGAGAACCAAATTAAAGATAAAAGAAAAATTAAATTATTCTTATCTACATATGGATTTAACGAATCTAATATCAATGAATTAATCGAGATGATTAGATTTTTAAATCTACTCTGGTATTATTGGGCGAAGGAAAGATATAACACGACTAGAAGAAAAATCTTCTTGCAAATCGCGGAAGATAAAAAAAGAGCCATTATAGAAGATATAAAGGCTCTTAATAAGAAATAATTATTTAACAAATTTTTCGTTATAGCGTTCAATCGCTTTTTTAATTGCCGTTTCTGCTTTATTCTTACCTTCGATTTGATGGACAGTAGTTGCTTTACCCTCAAGTTGTTTATAAACGGTAAAGAAGTGAGAGACTTCCATTAAGATATGTTTAGGTAATTCTTTAATATCTTTATAAGCATTATAAAAGGGGTCTCCTTTAGCGATCGCGATTATCTTCTCGTCCTGTTTACCTTGATCTTCCATCACTAACATTCCAATAGGATAAGCCTCTACTAACGCTAAAGGAACAATTGGTTCACTAGATAAGACTAATACATCAAGTGGATCATTATCTAAAGCATAGGTTCTAGGAATAAATCCATAGTTTTGTGGATAATTAGTAGAAGTATATAAAGTACGGTCTAAACGAAGTAGACCAGAATCTTTATCTAATTCATATTTATTTTTACTACCCTTAGAAATTTCAATACACGCATCAAATTTCTTAGGAGAAATTCTTCTTTTATTAACGTTATGCCATGGATTCATAAATTAACCTCTCTACTCAATAATATTAACTTATTTCTTCTTTAATACAAAATTACCGAATTCTTTAACTTCTTCTAAAGTCTTAAATTTCGCGTAATAAAAATCATTACCCATCGCATCTGCGAATATATCTGGGTTACGTCCTACCATACAAATATGGTCATGGTATTTATTTTTAATCTCTTCATCAGTATAAACATAATCAAAATGATCTCGACGAGTAGCAGAAACACAAATAAATTTCTCATGATTATTATCTTCTCTATTCTCATCAAACATCATCACATCCGCCCAAACTTGATGAGAATTAATACTTAAAGCAAAGTTAATCATATCAGGAGTATTCCCTCCTGGTGGTCTCATATTACACTCTAAGCCTAAATAATCACCTTTCTTACCCGAACCTTTCTTATCTTCTTTAAGTCTAAAGAATTCAATATGGAAAAATCTTTTCTTAATTCCAAATGCTTTTACTACATTTCTACCAATCTTTTCAAATTTAGGATCAACATAGCTAGAAGTATAATAATATTCATCTAATCTTTCATTAAAGATTATATCTACAGGAGTAGGAAACGTAGATTGATCACAAATTACTACTTCTCCCTTAGAGTCCACTATTCCATCAAAAGAGATTAAATCTCCATTAATGAACTCTTCCATGATATAGGTCACTCCATATTCTTTCTTTTTAAAGAAATTATCTAAATCTTTTTCATTACTTATTTTATAAGTAGATTGAGCACCTACCCCTACCACTGGTTTAATAAAGACTGGATATTTAACTTTATTAATAAACATTAAACAATTATCTTTATCATCAACTAAATGATATCGAGCAACTTTCGCTCCACCTTTAAGGAAGAACTTTTTCATCTCCGCTTTATTAGTAATGTTATCCATGTCGCTAGGACGAAGTCCTTCGACATTAAATCTCTCTCTAAGCTTAGCGTCGCTTCTTAACCAATATTCATTATTCGATTCAATAAAGTCGATATGACCATATTTATTTTCAAAATATTTAACCGCTTCTATTTGTGCATCATTATTATTCATATCATAGCAACGATAATATTCAGTTAAGCTCTCTTTTGCGATTGGATGTAGGCTCTCATAAGGAGCGTCTCCAATTCCTAAAACAGTAAATCCTACTTTCTTTAGACCCGCTAAAAAAGCGTAATATCCTTCTGGAAAGTTAGGGGATATAAAAACAAAATTCATATAAAGTCCTTATTAATACAACTTATTCTAGCATTAGCACGTTTTAAGGCAAGAGAAGCACGTTCTAGATCAATTCCTTCTTTCCTATTTTTAAGTCGCTCCATCGCTCTTTCTTTAGCTTTTTTAGCGCGGTTAATGTCAATATCTTTACTCTCTTCAATGTTACTTACAATTAACCTTACTAAATCAGGTTTAACATTAAGTACTCCTTTAAAAGTAACGTAATAAACTTTTTTATTATCTTTAACAATAAACATTGGAGATATCTCTACCCCCGTGATTAAAGTATCATGCTTCGCCATTATACCCATATACCCATTAGAAGTATTAAGATAAAGTTCATTCACTTCATCTTTTAGATATACTCCTTTAGGAGTGATAATCTCTAATAAGAATTTATTCATTTATTCTCTTTCGCCTTCTTCACTACTTCATCAATACTACCAACGTACATAAAAGCGCTTTCAGGTAGATTATCGTATTTACCAGTTAATATTTCTTTAAAAGAACGTACCGTTTCTTTAATAGGAATATATTTACCAGGAATACCAACGAAAGTCTCTGCAACATAGAAAGGTTGAGATAAGAAATTACGAATTCTTCTCGCTCTAGCGACGATTACTTTATCTTCATCACTTAATTCATCAATACCAAGTATTGCAATAATATCTTGTAATTCTTTATATCTTTGAAGTATCTCTTGTACTTTTCTTGCTACTTCATAATGCTCTTTACCCACGATATTAGGATCAAGTGCTTTAGAAGTAGAATCAAGTGGATCTACTGCAGGATATATACCTAAAGCAGCAGTATTTCTATCAAGAACTGTTTTAGCATCTAGATGAGAGAATGTAGTTGCTGGAGCAGGATCGGTTAAATCATCCGCTGGAACATATACAGCTTGAATAGAAGTAATTGAACCATCTTTAGTAGAAGTAATTCTTTCTTGTAATTGACCCATCTCGGTCGCTAAGGTTGGTTGATAACCAACCGCACTAGGCATTCTACCAAGTAGAGCAGATACTTCACTACCAGCCTGAGTAAATCTAAAGATATTATCAATAAATAATAAAACATCTTGCTTCTTCTCATCACGGAAATACTCCGCCATAGTAAGAGCAGTAAGTCCTACTCTCATTCTCGCTCCTGGTGGTTCATTCATCTGACCAAATACTAATGCAGTCTTATTAATAACCCCACTCGCCTTCATCTCAAAATATAAATCATTACCCTCACGACTTCTCTCTCCAATACCCGCGAATACGCTAGTACCTTTTTGTTCAGTGGCAATGTTTCTTATTAATTCTTGAATTAATACGGTCTTACCAACACCCGCACCACCAAATAGACCAACTTTGCCACCTTTTAAATAAGGGCAAAGTAAATCAATCACTTTAATACCAGTCTCTAGTACTACGTTCTCAACATTTTGATCTTTAAATTTAGGAGCATCTCTATGAATTGGCATACGTCTTTCTTTAGTTAAGGCTGGACGTTCATCAATTGGATCTCCTAAAACATTAAACATACGACCAAGAGTCTTATCTCCAATTGGAACCATAATAGGATTATTAGTATCAATAACATCCATCCCTCTTACTATTCCTTCCGTCGCTCCCATTGCAACGCAACGAACAATATCATCACCAATATGTTGAGCGACTTCAATAGTAAGATTAATATCTTTATCTTTGATAATTAACGCAGTTAATAAATTAGGTAGATGACCATCAAGGAACTTAACGTCAATTATCGGTCCTACCGCTTGAACTACTTTACCAATGTTTCTTTTTTCCATAATTAATCTCCTTATAGATTATCACTTGCTCCACTTACTACTTCAGTAATCTCTTGAGTAATCGCTCCTTGACGAGCCTTATTATATTCAAGTTTTAATTTATCTAATAAATCATCTGCGTTCTTAGTCGCATTATTCATTGCTTGCTTTCTACTTGCTTGTTCACTTACTTCACTTTCTATTAACGCTAAATGAAATAAACTAGAGAAATAGATAGGTTCTAATTCTTTTAGTAATACTTCTGCACTAGGCTCAATAATAGGAGATAATAATTTTTTATTATCACTCTTATTAATCTCTAGTGGTAATAGCTTTGCTAAAGTAGGTTTATAAGTTAATGTGTTAATAAAACGAGTGTATATTAAATAAACATTCTTATATTTATGAGCGTTATATTCTTTATAAATATAATCCATTAATTGATTAATTTGATGATCGTTATTGTGACTTGTTATATTTACAAAATCATTAATAATTTTATAGCCTAATATCTTATAGTGATTAAATCCTTTAAGACCAATAGGCACAATAACGTCATCCTTTTTAATTAAAGTAGATATAAATTTATAAATATCGTTATTAAATGATGCACATAATCCTAAATTAGAATTAATTACAATATATAAATCGCTTTTAGCATTATTATCTAACTTAATATTATTAGTA
Organism: Bacilli bacterium; assembly: GCA_045615605.1. Lineage (GTDB taxonomy): Bacteria > Bacillota_I > Bacilli_A > RFN20 > CAG-826 > UB1719. The sequence continues at coordinate 5,211 of JAZLFE010000006.1, forward strand.
TCGATATTATTAGATAATATATCTAACACTTCTAAAATATTATCAATATAATGATGTCCATCTCCTAGTAAAGCATTAGCGCGTTTATACTTAAAAGACGCTACTAGTTCCATAGCATTCGTGATCTTCCTAGTAGAGGAAATCGCATTAATTCTTCTTTTAGTTTTACTAAGATTAGACATAATAATTATTTAATGGTTTTTAAATAGACTTTAATCGCACTATCTAATTTAGTGATATTACTATCACTTAAAGATTTATCTTTATCAATAGAGGCGATTAAGTCTTTATATTTACTCTCCATAAAATGATAATAATCTTCTAAAGTAGAAGTAATATCATTAACATTTAGTTCATCAAAATATCCGTTCTTAACTGCGTATAATTCCACAACTTGACGGACACAGGAATAAGGAGAATATTGTTTCTGTTTAAGTGCTTCCATTAAGATCGCACCATGATTTAAGATACGTTTAGTCTCTTTATCTAAATCACTACCAAATTGCGAGAAAGATAACATCTCACGATATGACGCTAATTCAATCTTTAATGATTTAGATACTTGCTTCATCATCTTATATTGAGCGTCACTACCAACTCGAGAAACACTAAAACCAGTATCAATTGCTGGTCTAAAGCCAGCATTGAATAAATCATTTACTAAGAATATCTGACCATCCGTGATAGAGATAATATTAGTAGGAATATAACTAGATATATCTCCTGCTTGAGTCTCTACTATTGGTAAAGCAGTAATAGATCCTCCACCATATTTTTTATCTAACTTACACGCTCTTTCAAGTAATCTAGAATGTAGATAGAATACATCTCCAGGATAAGCTTCTCTTCCTGGAGGTCTTTTTAATAGTAAAGATAACGCACGATAACTAACTGCGTGTTTACTTAAATCGTCAAAGACGATAAGAACATCTTCTCCACGCGATAACCATTCTTCTGCCATCGCCATCGCCGAGAATGGGGCGATATATTGTAATGGTGCTAATTCAGAAGCACTAGCGTTAACAATAACGGTATATTTAAGTGCACCATAATCTTCTAATTTTTGTCTAATATTAGCGACACTAGAATTCTTTTGACCAATTGCAACATAAATACATTTAACGTTCTTACCTTTTTGGTTAATGATTGTATCAAGAGCAATTGCAGTCTTACCAGTTTGACGATCACCAATAATTAATTCTCTTTGGCCTCGTCCAATTGGAATCATCGCGTCAATTGCCTTTATACCAGTCTCAAGTGGAGTATCAACTTTCTTTCGTTTCATAACGTTAGGAGCGATGCATTCAATTGGACGATATTTATTAGACTTAATTTTTGGTCCGTTATCTAATGGAATGCCTAAAGCATTAACGACACGAGATAATAAATTATCTCCGACTGGAACTTCAGTTACTTTCTTAGTTCTTTTAACTTCGTCTCCTTCTTTAATAAGTCGATCATTATTAAATAAGATAACTCCAACATGTTCAGCTTCTAGATTCATAACCATCCCATAGATATCATGTGGGAATAAGAGTAATTCTCCTAACATAGCGTGGTCTAGTCCATAGACTAAAGCAATACCATCTCCTACCGAGATTACTGTACCGACATCGTTAGAGGCAATCTTTTTAGAGAAATGGGTTATCTCTTGTTTAATTAATGAAGAGATTTCGTTAGACTTAATTTTCATGTGAGTAACCTCCATTAGATAATAATTGGTGTTTTAATTTAGATAAATCACCAGATAATGAATAATCATAAATATGATTATTAATAACTATTTTAATCCCTCCGATTAAAGATGGATCAATTT
>JAZLFE010000007.1:0-6827 GCA_045615605.1 Bacilli bacterium
GGAGTTGTTTTATAACCTTTACCACTTTTGTATATTCATTGTATCTCTGGCATTGGATACAATCAAAATCCAATGTATCGCTACAATTATTACATACATATTTTTTAAAAAATGCTTTTAATTTACTTACATTAATTTCCATAAGTTATTAACAATACTCCTCTTGTTCTAGTTTAGTTACTGTATTACAACCAATATATAATCTATTTATATTTGTCTTCTCTGTTTTATAAAATCTACTCAACACTCTACCAGTTACTAATACATTAGCACCTTCGTACAATTCATTATTAACATAATCTGCTAACCCACCATAGCATATACATCTTATAATGGTTTTATCAATAGCTTTAGTTAGTGGAGAATAATATAAATTCTTAATATTGAATGTCGTCTTGTTCATATCTTCTGAAATTGTCGAACAAATCTCTCCAGTTATCATCCCACTTATTGTGCAATAATTCATGTTTTAAATACTCCTCTGTGTATATATTTCCACATCTACGACATCCAAAATAATCTCCGTTAAATTGTGACGAACCAACAAACGTCATATTATTTAAACATTTATCACACATCCTTATCACCTAATAATCTTACTATTACAGATTTTAACCTTTCGACTTCCTTTTCTAACAGCCTAACCCTAGTAGATAAACAAACTTTCGTTGGGTCTTTTTTAGATTTCTCTACAATATCATCTAATATTTTTTTACTTCCGCTACACCATATTATAGATGTTCTACTTTTTTTATATTTAGATAATTTATATCCATCTATATAAACTCTCGCTGTACTCTCGCTTATATCGTATATATCAGACAGTTGTTGTATCGTTATTATCTCTTTCACTTAATACCTCCTTAATAAATCTTCTACCTAAACTCATCGCTGGAGTTCTATAAGGTATATATTCATTTATCTTTATAAACTCATCCAATTTAACACACGCTTGGTTTACTACATCAACACCAAATCTATCGACAAGTTCTTTATATTTATTTTTAGGTATAGTAAACAAATCAAAATGCATACTATCTCCAGTTGCATTAGGTTCACCCATTGTATATCTTCTACGAGATGGAGCTAGCTCATCTAACTTCAATCTTAAATCATACACGTATAATATTAAATTATTTATTAAATATCTTATTGCTTTCAATTCAGTATCAACATTACTCATTTAAAATGGTATCTCCTCTAATAATTCTTCCTGTTGTGCTTCTGAATAATTGTAATAGTTAGACCAAAACTCACTAATATTCATACTATCGTCTACCTCATCACCTAATGTTCTTATCTCATCTAAAAAGTCATTTACAATTTTTTCGTATTGTTTGTAGTTACTTCTGTAAACAATGAAATCTATAGTTACATTACAATATTTATATTTATTATCTAACACCATATTAATTATCCTCTTAAATAAAAAGGGGAGATAATCTCCCCATTAGCCACATAAATGTAATACAAAAATAAAGGAAAAAATAAAATGAACATGATTTATTTAAGCTTTGTCATATCTATACCATACTTGTTTACTAGAAATTTAACCTCACTATCATAAGCTCTTAGTTCTTTTGGTATCTTTCTTATATAGCTTTCAGCTTTCCATTTAGTATCTATTTTATTATTAAACCTTATACTCTTATCTGTAGCTGGATACAATTGATAATATTTCCGCTCTACCCAGCCTATCAGTTGTCGGTAGTGGGAGATATATTTTTGTATCTTATCCCCCTTTTCCTCTAACCATTTATTAAGTATATCAATACATTTATCTACTTTATCTTTACCCCAAAGCCATACTAATTTATTATATTGTCCACTAGTCAATTTGACTAATCCTTTTTTAAAATCAAATTTGTCTACTGTAGACGTTATATAATAGTAGAGTTCTCTGCATTGACTATCAGTTAGAGTACCGACTAAACCTATAAGCAAATCTCTGTCGTTACTTCTCGCCATTATTTAATGCTTGCCTTACCTTTTTGTATCATAATAGATGTAGTCCAGTTACATAAATTTTCTACTGGTATATCGTATCCAGTTTCTTTAACCATTTCTACTAAAGTTCCGTATACTATCATCATATCAGAAACATATTCTTCTAAATTAAATTCTTCTCTTTCTACCTTACCAACAGCCACATTATTATATGTAGGTTTTATTGGTACGGGTTTAGGTTGAGGGGCAGGCGCTACAGTTACATTACTATTTACTGGATAATCTTTGTATGGTTTACCGCTACATGCGTTACAAACAGTATGTTTCCAATTAGTTGGGTCTGCCTTAGAGTAAAATCTTCCACCACATTTCTCACAAGTATATTCAAACATTATATATCCTTTCTGTGTTAATACCTAATAATTATAGAGTTTTTACTAATATTCTCCTCGCGACAAAACTCATCAAAGTCATCAATTTCATAAAAATCATTATCTTTATATAATATAACTTCGCCAACTGGAATTGCGTCGCATTCTTCCCAATAAAACACATCAGCGTCTTGGTCATGTGTTTTAAGTATCTCTATAAGTTCTTTTACTTTCATGCTACTACCTTTCTATACAGCAATTTTATCTTCTAAATATTCTTCATATAAATATTCGTCTTTACCTAACTTCCATCCTATTTCTTTTAAGTTAGTATCAAAACATTTTTCGCATTGAGGGCTCGCAACATCATCATCCTCATAGAATTTATGACCACATCTTTCACATCTATATATTACTTTCTCATCTCTATGTGTACGATTATACCAACTATCATAACTTTCATTACCATACATATCCCATAAAGAACCTTGCTTGTTATAATAATCATTATTACTATACGATATTACTTTATCTTTCTTTGGTTCATAAGATTTATTACTAAACCATATACCATCTACCCATTCGCCTTTTTCTTCACCTACTATGTAATGGTTTCCATCGACATCTAATATACACAATTTGCTATACCCTATAGCTTTATTAACAAGCTCTATAAAAGAAGGGTTCTTCCACATCTTCCAAGATATATTACCTATAATTTTATCTATAAAATCTTGAGTATCTGTCTTCGTTTGTTTGTCTCCATACCCACTTATAACCCCATTATGAATTAAAGCCATACGATTATTTAGTTTAAATGGATGACAATTCTTTACTTCTACCTTACCATGAGTTGCTATTCTAAAATGAATTAACATCGTTGATGTAGGCTCTATCTCTTTGTAATTTTTATAAAAAGTATCAAAGTCCATATATTTATTTATCCAGACTACTCCATCTTTCACGTAGGCAAATCCACATCCATCTGGATTATTTTTACTACATATTTCTAACACTTCTTTTGATATTGTTTTTCCTAATGGCTTAACTATTGCTATGCACATAATAAATCTATTCCTTCCATAATTTTTTCTGTATATAATTTACGTAAAACTCTTTCAACCTTTTTAACATCTCTTAGATTTAAATTTCTTTTCCCAATTGTACTCCAGTCTGATATTTTATTTACTTTGTACCTTGCTAGATTAGCTTTTAAATATTTATATTTAGAATTAGTCACAACTGTAAGCCAATCAAAATAATCTTCTTCTTCTATACCATCCAATAAGTCATCATCAAGAACAAAGCTCAATTCTTTATGTTCCGGCAACGTATGGTTGTTTTTTATTACTTTTAATTTACTTAAAATAAATTTATCTTTTGTGTTTTTATATAAATAATTCAAGAAATTATTTATTGTCATATCTTTAAATCCAAAGTTATGCGCAAACTCTATCATCTTATCCACTATCTCTATATATGATAGTATTACATCCGCCTTTGCTGATGTTTTAAATAATCTAAATTCAATAGTATTAGGGTTGCATAGGTTTAATGCCTTATACCTATTCTGACCCTTAATTAATTTACCCAATTCATCTATTGAACCTATCTTAAAATAATGGTCATCACAAATATCGCGATATCTTCTAGTTCTACCACATAAAAAATACAATCTATTTTTTTCTTCGTTATTATTTTTATCTACATTCAACAAATAAGATAATTTGTATATATCAATAGGAGATACTGAACTCTTATTAACATGGATATGTATACCAGCATTTGTTTTATATCTTCTTTGTTTTGCTATTTCATCAAGAGTTGGTTTCATTCTTTTGATTAGATTTCTTATTGATGACTTATCACAAGGATTAGTTACTATCTCTACCCCATTAGTCAAAGAGCTATCACTCTTATTATATATATACCTTTCCTTGTATAAATCTTCCATCATTGCATGAATAGCATTTGCATTAATGAGAGAATACTCTATCTCTAAACCATAATATCTATTATTAAGATCACCTTTTATATTGCTTTTATTTTTAAATATTGGTGTAGGTTTTAAGTTATAAGCATTTAAAGGTAGATTATAAATATAGCTCTCGCACGACTCACAAGTTAATCTCCCTTCACTACTCGGTATATATTTATTACATCTATCACATTTTGTATAATACATTATTGCACAATCTCTGCAAATAAACTGTTTATCCTCGGTTACTTCAACTTGAGATAAACTTATTTCTTCACCACATTTTGCACATTTCATTTTCTTTATCTCCTACTACATATACTACATACAAGAGGGGGAAGACCCCCTCTCTACCTTTTCATTAAGCTAACTCAGTTAAATCTTTTAAGTTATCATATTCTAATACTTCATAGCCTTGAGAAATCTTATCTTCTACTGCTTCTTTTAATGTAGGATAAGAATGGACTGGTTTACTATTTGCTTTTGTTGGATTTAATCTAACCCAAATATAGTTACCATCGGTATCACGAGCTGTGATAAAATCACCTTTCCTACCTCTCATCAAATAACCTTTTTTATTTGATAACTCATCTGTAAATACTGTTGTTCTAATTTCTACTTGTTTCATTAGCTTTCTCCTTTCTCTTAATTGCGCTAACAAGATTATATAATCTATTTATATTCATTTCATTTATATTTTTAAGTAAATCATCTTTGTATATCTTTCCTAATCCATTAATTTCTTTAAACATTTCCATTGCTTTTATTATTATTGGTATTCTATCATGCATTACCCAGTTGCCTCTATAATGTTCGAGAATATCCTTACAATTTTTATCTATAAAAACATCTGTCCTTGTACTGTCCACATATCCACCTTTTTCTTGTATAAGATACAAGCATTCTATATAATTATCTAAATCATGACAGTTTAAAAAACCTTGATAATCATTCGTACTATCTTGCACAAAGACGTCAAGTCCGCCATATGTATCATCTTCCTTTATTGATACACAATCTAAATATACCATTTCCATTTTAATTTACCTCACTATCATTATTAATATTACAACTGTTTCTATTAATAGTAACATTCTATTTATTACTACTTGTTTAGTAAGTTTATTTAAATACTTATCATATTTATAAAACATATTTTTTCTAGTTGGTATTTGTATAACCATAATCAAACCTCCCAACAATCAGTATATACACTTGGAGAATGGTTGTAATACTCCATTGATATGTTATTCTCTTTGCACCAAGTAGATATATTTGTCTTATATCTTCTACCTTCGCACACATCTCCATATCTTTCATATTCTTCTATTACGTAATCCCATAAATCTGAGAATTGACCTATAGAAGTATCTATAATTACTCTAGTCTGTTGTGTTATCTCATTATCGCTAACACATCTAAACCCAAACAATGTTCCTGTTGTCATTCTACGCCCCCTTATATATTCTATCGTAGCGTGGTTGGTCAACTAAACCTTTGAGTAGTTGTATACTCTTAGTGCGTGTAGCCACTTTTACTTTTTCTTCCTTGCTCATATGGACATCAACAACTTCACCGCGTCGCGCCTTTAATTCAAGCTCGTATTCTTTCTTGAGTTGGTCGTATATACGTTGTTGTTCTGCAAGTATCTCTTTACTACCTACGTCATGGAATTGACCTTCACTGCGGTCTACTTCATAATCTGTATTACCAAAAGATATACACCTATACTGATGTTTCATAGTATCATGGTAATATGGTTTAAATTTTCCCTTAGAATTACTCTCAACATAGAACCTACTTGTAAGCGGTTTGTTACATTCTAAGTGGATTACGTCAACCTTAGCTTTTACGTTAGGTTGCGTTCTTCTAACTACCCTACGATTATATAGGGATGTTAGTTGTTGGTTGTTCGTGATTCTCATGAACTCACCTATCCTTTACTATTTAATTGTATCACGGACTTCCGAAAAAGTCAACTACTAATTTTGTTTATTGTTAGATTAGCAACTAACCTTTGATAACTTAATTATATCATAACTTTTTTATAAAGTCAAGAACTTTTTTTATTATCTAATATAATTTAATTAAGCAACGATAAGCGTGCAGATAATCTCTCTAAGAAACGCAATTAATACTAGCTTGATATCGTTACTTTGATTATATTATATAATTTTACAAAGTCAAAGACTTTTAAAAAATTACTTTATATTAAGTTTTCAGATTTTATAATCTCGATTGATTACTCTTTTATTATAGTTGAAGAAGTTCTAAAAGTCAAGTGGTTGTTTTAAAATTAGTTCTAAAGTATTAGATAGATATACTAATAAAATAGTCTATAATATAGACTATACTTATATTATAGCTATATATTAAGATATTGTAATATTATATTATTATAATACTTTAGTATTATTTTATAATTATACTATTGACTTATAATGATATTAGTAGTATAATAGTATTGTAATAGATTAGTAAAGGATAATATTATGATTATAGATAATATATTTATTATATTAAATATTATA
>JAZLFE010000008.1:0-7596 GCA_045615605.1 Bacilli bacterium
AAAAATTATTAATGGTATTACACATATTACATTTACCATTACCGGTCGCACGTAATTTTTTACCTAATTTATTATTACGATCAATTACTGTAACTTCATAACTAGGATGCTTTTCTTTAATCGCTAAAGAAGACAGTATTCCACTAGCGCCACCACCAACAATTATTATTTTCATAACTATTAATATTATAATCATTATGTATATGAAACATAACATCATCGTAAAATTTATTGATAACTATGATTATCAAAAAGAACTAAAAAATATTGAAGAATTATTTAATAAAGCAAAAACTATTAAAGGAATTTTAGACATTAAATTTCATCCAGCGATAAAACGTATGTCTAATCGTCATGATCTATGGATTGAACTTATCGTTGATCAAGATGGATTAGAAAATTGGAAAAATTGTGAATCTCATATAACTTGGAAAAAACAATATAGTAAATATATCGCTAATAAAGTTATATTTGATTGTCTTGATTAATTATTCAAGTTCAAAGGCACCAGTATAAAGTTGATAATAAACGCCTTTTTGATCAATTAATTGTTTGTGGGTCCCACGTTCAATAATCTTACCGTGATCAAGAACCATGATTGCATCCGCATTTTGTACCGTAGATAATCTATGAGCGATAACAAAAGTAGTTCTACCATCCATAATCTTATCCATACCTTTTTGGACTAATAATTCAGTACGAGTATCGATACTACTAGTAGCTTCATCTAATATCATAACTGGGACATTAGCAACTTCTGCTCTAGCAATATTAATTAATTGTCTTTGACCTTGAGATAAATTAGCACCATCTCCCGTTAACATAGTATTAAATCCATCAGGTAAACGCATAATAAAGTCATAAGCATTAGCTGTTTTTGCTGCTTCAATAACTTCTTCATCAGTAGCGTTAAGTCGACCATAACGAATGTTATTCATAACAGTACCGGTAAATAAATTAGTGTCTTGTAAGACAACACCTAAAGACTTTCTTAATGAAGATTTTTTAATCTTATTAATATTGATATTATCGTAACGAATCTTACCATCTTCAATATCATAGAAACGATTAATTAAATTAGTGATTGTAGTTTTACCTGCACCCGTTGCTCCAACGAAAGCAATCTTTTCTCCTGGACGAGCGTATATATCAATATCTTGTAATATTAAACGTCCAGGATCATAACTAAAATCAACTTTATTTAAAGTTATATCACCTTTTAATGGAGTATAAGTAAGAGTACCGTTACCGTGAGGATGCTTCCAGGCAAAGAATTTAGTCTCTTCATTGGTCTCATAGAAAGTTCCATCTTTACGATATTTAATATTTACTAAAGTAACATAACCATTATCTTTTTCACTTTCTTCATCAATTAAATCATGAACTCTACTAGCACCAGCAGCGCCTAAGAAAATAAAGCTTAGTTGTTGTGATAGATTATTAACGTTACTAGTGAACATTCTCGCCATCATTAAGAAGGAGAGGATAGTACCAATTGACATTGGTTGATTACCAAGAGAAGGATTAGGAATATGCTCTTTAAAGATAAGGAACACCGCACCTAGAACTGATAATAAAACATAAAGTAAATTGCCAATGTTCATAATTACTGGTCCTAACATATTACCTGCCGTATTAGCGATAACTCCATCCTCCGCTAAAGCAATATTTAATTTTTGGAAATCACTCTCACTCTTATCTTCGTGAGAAAATACTTTAATAACTTTTAATCCATTAATTGCTTCTTCAATATGACCTTCAACAATACCTAACTTATCTTGTTGTCTTCTAAAGTATCTACCAGAAATACCGCCAATCTTTTTTGCAGTTAAATAGATAACTACCGTTGAAGCTAAAACGATTAAAGTTAAGAATAAAGAATAATAAAGCATGATCACAATTAAGGCTGTAACAATAACACCAGTCTGGAATACTCCCGGTAAAGATTCACGAACAATTTGACGAATTGTATCAATATCATTCGTGTATACTGACATAATGTCACCACGTTTATGGGTGTCAAAATATCTAATTGGTAAAGTCTCCATATGAGAGAACATCGCCTTACGAGTCTCATTTAAATAATCTTGAGTAACAATCGCCATCGCACAGTTACATACAATCGCGCTAATTATACCTTCGACGTAAATGCCAATCATGATTCCTAACCACAAATTAATTTGTTGCCAGAATTCCGCATCGGTAATCTTTTTAGCAATCCAATATTGAATAGTATCGGTAATTTCTTTAATGAAAATAGAAGAGCAGAAAGTAGACGCTGCCATAGTAACGACAAAGAACAAACATAAGAAAACACCTAATGGATGTTTCTTCCATACGTCTTTAATAAGTCTTTTAATGGTACCTTTTTTAGCTTTACCACTAAGAACTTTTCCGCCTGGCATTACGCTCTACCTCCTTTTGCTTTAACTTTATTTTGTGTGTTATATACTTCTTGATAAATCTTATTAGACTTTAATAATTCATCATGTGTTCCAATTTGATTAATATGACCGTTTTCCATAACAATGATTTGATCAGCATCTTGAACACTTGATGTACGTTGAGCGATTACTATTTTAGTAGTATGTGGCAAATCATTTTTAAGCGCGTTACGAATTAAAGAATCAGTTTTAGTATCAACCGCGCTAGTAGAATCATCTAAAATTAAAATCTTTGGATTTTTTAATAAAGCACGCGCAATACAAAGTCTTTGTCTTTGACCACCAGATACGTTACTACCACCTTGTTCAATATAGGTATCGTATTTATTAGGCATCTGTTGAACAAATTCGTCCGCTTGAGCGATTTTAGATACTCTAATTAAGTCTTCATCCGTCGCATTTAAATCTCCCCAACGAAGGTTATCAGCGATACTACCAGAGAATAAAACATTCTTTTGTAAAACAACCGCAACATTATCTCTTAAAGTTCTTAAATCATATTGATTAACAGGATGCCCACCAACAATTAATGAACCAGTTGTAACATCATATAACCGAGAAATTAAATTAATTAATGAAGTCTTTCCGCTTCCAGTAGAACCAATAATTCCAATAAATTGACCTGACTTAATATTTAAATTAATTTCGTCTAAAGCGTTTCTTTTAGCGTTTAAAGAATATTTAAATGTAACGTGATCAAAAGTAATTGAACCATCTTCTAATTTCATAATTGGATCTTTTGGATTATGAATAGTAGGCTCCTCTACTAATACTTCTCCAATACGACGCATAGATTCAAGAGACATTGCTAACATACCTAAAACAATAGTAAGCATTAATAAACTCATTAAGATTTGAACACCATAAGTAAGTAACGCAGATAATTCTTCAGGTCCTAACCCAGCCTGACCCTCAAAAATATATTTAGCGCCTAACCAGCACACTAATACGTTAGTAAGATGAATTGATAAATTCATGATTGGAGAAGCAAAGGAAACGATAATTTCTGCTTTCTTAAATTCTTTTGCAATGTTATCGCTTGCTGCTCCCATCTTTGCAGCTTCATGATCTTCTCTAACAAAATTCTTAACAACTCTAATTCCTGAAACGTTCTCTTGGATAGATTCATTAAGTTTATCGTAACGACGGAAAACTCTTGAGAATATTTTCATGGAGGATACTAGCATCGCGCCAAATGCTAAAGCAGCTAGAGGAACTACGATAATAAATATCCATGCCATTTGGCCACCTAAAACAAAGCTAAGAGTAGTAGCAAAAATAAACATCAAAGGAGCACGAACAACAATTCTTATGCCCATATTAAATGTCATAAAGGTATTATTTACGTCAGTAGTTAAACGAGTAACTAGACTAGAAGTAGAGAATCTATCAATATTAGCGAATGAGAACGATTCAATACGATGGAAGATATCTCTACGTAAATTTTGTGTTAATCCTACTGAAGCTTTAGCTGCAGTTCTAGCGCCTAATATACCACAAGTTAAACTTAATAATGCTAAAGCAAGGAAGATTCCGGTTAATGCCCCGATCCAATTAACATCCATTGCAGGTTTTTGAATCTCTTCGATAAATATCGTCATGACATAAGGAAGAAGACAATCAGTCGCTGCTTCAATAATCATAAATATGGGTGTTAAAATAGCGTACTTTTTGTACTCACGAAGGCTATGCAAGATAAGCTTAAAATTCTTCCACATAACAATAGAATATCTTATTGAGATATTCTTATTTGTCAATTAAAACATTCTTCTTTATCTAGACAAAGTAATATATTAATATATTAAATATGCAAAAATTTAATAATAAATTTAAGGATTTAATCTTCTATGAAATATATCCTACTAGTTTTTTTGATGCGAATAATGATGGCGTTGGAGATCTTAAAGGAATTAAAAATAAATTAGGGTATATCAAAGAGTTAGGATTTAACGCTATTTGGATTAATCCTTTTTACTCTTCTCCTTTTAAAGATGGAGGATATGATGTTAAAGATTTCTTCGCGGTTGATAAGAAATTCGGAAACATGAGTGACTTAGATAATTTAATTAAAGAGGGAAATAAATTAGGTATCAAAATCATTATGGATTTAGTTCCAGGTCACATGAGTGAAGAAAGTGAAGAATTTATTAAATCAGGATTAGAAAAAAGAAACGAATATTCTGATCTATTTATTTGGAATGATTGTGTTTGGCATATGGAAAACGGGTATCGTTTAATCTCTGGTAGAGCAAATCGAGATGGTAATTACATGATTAATTTCTTCTCTACTCAACCAGCGCTTAACTACGGATTTAATAAAATAGAATATCCTTCTTGGCAATTATCTTATAAAGATAAAAGAACATTTAAAGCAAGAGAATTAATGATAAAAGTAATAAAATTCTATCTTAAAAAAGGTATTGCCGGATTTAGAGTAGATATGGCAGATTCGCTAGTAAAAAATGATGAGAAGAAGACTGCAACAATCGAAGTATGGAACGATATATTTAAAAGAGTTAGAAAAGAATATCCAGATGCATTTTTTGTTAGCGAATGGAGTAATCCTAGTCTATCTTTTAAGGCTGGATTTAATTGTGATTTTGTTTTAGATCATTTCGATAATTTCTACCATCATTTCGCAAGAAAAAATGATACTAATTCAAAAGGAGTCGCGGTAATAAATGGAGGAGACCCAGTCCACTTTATTAAAAATTTAACTTGGTTTTACAATCAAGCAATTAAAAATAATGGTTACCTAGGTTTAATATCAGGTAATCATGATTCTCCTCGTATCGCTACTTTCTTACCACTTAATAAATTAAAAATGTTCTATATGTTTATCTTCTTAATGCCAGGTATACCTTTTATCTATTATGGTGATGAAATCATGATGAAAAATGCGGATGTAGATAACAAAGACGGTGGATTTGCACGTACAAAAGCTAGAACTCCAATGCAATGGAATAATTCTATTAACGCTGGATTTTCAAAAGCTAAAACTAATAAACTTTATCTACCAGTTAATAAAGGAAATAGGGTTAATGTTAAAGATGCTAAAGAGGATAAGAATTCTCTTTTTTACACCATAAAAGATTTAATTAGAATTAGAAAAACTTATCCAGATATTACAAGTAAAGAGATGACTTTTAGCGTTATAGATAATGTCGTTACGCTAAATAGAAAGAAGATTCATTTAGTGTTAAATTGCAACAAAAAGAAAGTAATTACAATTAAAAATAAAATTATTTATTCAGCTGGAAAAAAGAATATTTTAAAGCCTTTTGAAGGCGCAATTTATTTAAAGTAATTATTTAATTTTTGAAACTACAAAACCGTTTCCGTTAATCTTTTTATTTGAATAATTTTTAGAAATAATGATGTTTTTTGCATTATAACTAACGGATTTATTTCCCTTGTGGAAGGCTAATAAATAAGAGTGACCTTTGTAGCTTCTTTCAATAAAGGCAATATTATTTTTTGCATAGAATTTTACATCACCTAATTTAAGAGCATCTAATTTATATAAAGAAATAATTTCTTTAAATAATTTATAATCTTTACCATTAAATTCTTTACTATCCCATTTCATTCCTTTACGGTTAAATGGGTCTTGTTTTCCTTCAATAAAGATTTCTGATCCATAATATATTTCAGGAACACCTGGATAAAACATAAGCGCAGCATAAGCAATAAAATATAAATCACGATTAAATTTAATTGAATTAATAAATCTTTCCGTATCATGACTATCAAGTAAATTAAGCATGTTATGAGAAATAGTAGATGGGTATCTTAAATATAAACTAGTCAATCTATCTGAAATCCAATCTTCATTTAAATTATCTTCATTAAAATAACGGAGTAACGCGAATCTAAAAGGATAGTTCATAGTTGAATCCCATTCTTGTGCATCTAATCTTTCATGACTATTTAGCCAGTCTTCTCCGATAAAGAATGCATGAGGATGTTTTTTAGTAAGATGCATCTTAATTTCTCTCCAGAAATAATGAGATACTTCAAAGGCAACATCTAAACGGAATCCATCCACACCTAAATCCGCCCAATAATCCACTACTTTAGTAAAATAAGAAATTACTTCCGGATTAGAAGTATTTAATTTTGTCATCTTAGCGACATTACCAAAGCATAAGAAGTTTTGTTTCTTAAAATCTGGTTTATCGCCTTTAATAAAGAAATAATCATAGTACTTAGATTTTCTACCTTTCTTAACAACGTCTTGAAAGAAAGGATGAGAATATGAGCAGTGATTAAACACTAAATCCATCACGATATTGATATTGTATTTATGAGCAGTTTTAAGTAATGATTTAAAATCTTCAATTGTTCCAAGCAATGGATCAACAGAAAAATAATCGACTATATCATATCGATGCGCGGTAGGAGATTTATGAATAGGGGTTAGCCAAATAGAGCCAACACCTAATTTAGATAGATAAGGAATTTTCTGTTCAATTCCTTTAAAATCTCCTCCCATAAAATGGTTGTTATCAATTTTATCTTCTTCAGTCCACGCCATATTAACGCCTTTTCTTTTTAAATTAGAGGAGGCAAAACGATCAGGAAATATTTGATAAAATAAACGACCATTAAATGTAGGATTATATCGAACTTGATCAATTTTATTTGGATAAGTCGCCATGAATTCGTTTAAGAATGTAGTAGCGCGATTAAAATGAGTAACTACTCCTTCATCGCATAAATATTTAATGAAACCATCTTTATCATAAATCTTAAAGAAATATTCATACGATCCTCTAGTACCTTCCATTATTCCTTCATAGTAAGAATAATAATGATCATTGAATGCAATTTTTAAAATTTGTTTATGTTCAGTTAAATAAAATGAACACCAATCATTCCAAATTAACTCTATTTTTTTAATCGTATCGTTACGAGCAACTCTTACTCTAACTTTACATTTATAACCATCAAAAAAGAAACAATACTTTGAATTGTGGATATGTTCGATAGCTTGTATATTCATATTTTAATATGTTATCACAAAAAGGTTCTTTTGCTATAATGATTAACATGAAGTTAAAAATATATCGAATTACCCTAATTGTTATATTTTCTATTTTATTAGCATTAGGATTATTTTTTGCTATTTATAATATGGTTTTAGCCATAA
>JAZLFE010000009.1:0-1084 GCA_045615605.1 Bacilli bacterium
AGCCTGCATTACTTGTCCACCTTTCGCGGATGGAGTAATGCCGCTATAGAAAGTACCAATCATACTTACTGCCATACCTTGATGAAGATGATACTTGCGCGTATATAGGCGCATAAAAATAGTAATAACTAATCCATCAATGATGATGGAGAATAGCATGATAGCAATAATCGCTCCAATCCAATTGATATCAGCGTTAGCAAATGCTTTAGCGATATCTTTAGAATGGCCTTTAAGAGTTAAAAAGAGTGATAAAGATGTTGCAACTAAAACAAGTACGATATAAATCGCATAACGACGAATTGCGCTTTTTTTCTTAGGAGTAGGCGCGTTATTTTTAATTATCTCTTTGTCCACGATTAAAAGTTTAGCACAATAAAATTTACTTTTGTGACACCAAATTATTTACTTACAGTAATTTTTACAATTTCAGGGTTACAATTCACTCTAATAGGTATCATCGCACTATATCCTAGTCCGCGAGATACTACTAAATTAGTATCCCCTAAAGTATATCTACCTTCTAAGAATCTAGGATCTTCTAGACCAATAGAGGAAGGTATCCAATTACCTATTTTAATTTGTCCACCATGAGTGTGACCACTAACGACTAAATCAAAACCTTTGTCTTTATATAAATCAGCAAACTCAGGACGATGGACTAATAAAACATTAAAAGCATTAGGATTTAAATTCATCTCATCTAATTTAGTCTTTAAATACTCTTTTCTATCATTAATAGATACTTCTTCATGAAACACTGAGCGAGGATCTTCTATTCCATAGATATGATTAGACTCATCACATTCTTTATCTAATAACTTAACATTATATTTATCTAAATTATTAGATAATTCACTCCATAATGGAGCGTAGTCTTCATGATTCCCGGTAACGTAATATAAATTAGAAGATACTTTATTACACGTTTCAAATATTTGGTATACATCACTTAATGATGTAGTGTGACTATCAATCATATCACCAGTAAAGAAGATATAATCTATATGTCCTTGCTGGTTAATTTTATCTAGTATATTACCGTTATCAAATTCTAGGCTACGATGATGATAATCAGAGATTA
>JAZLFE010000010.1:0-24190 GCA_045615605.1 Bacilli bacterium
ATTAAATTAATTAAAGAAAAAAATACTTTAGCGGCTCGTTATTTAAAAAAGAGTAAACCAATGGGTTACTTTGATGTTTTTATCCAACATCTTATTTATAAAAATAAATACGCTAAATTAAAAGATAAAAATAAATAATTAAGGAGACTAATTATGAAATACGTATTAGCCTATGATATCGGGACTACCGGAGTGAAGACCTGTATCTTTAAGATTGGAAGTAAAATCGATTTAGTTGCAGGTGCTTCTGCTGCTTATCCACTTTATACTTTCGATAATGGTGGAGCAGAACAAGAACCAGATGATTGGTGGAACAAGATGTGTCTAACCACTAAAAAAGTGTTAGAAGAATCTAAAGTAGATCCTAAATTAATTGAAGGTATCTCATTTTGTTCGCAAGCTCAAGGTTTAGTCTTAGTTGATAAGAATGGTAAACCAGTCCGTAGAGCGATGTCTTATATGGATCAACGCGCTACAGAAGAGATTAAAAAAGGCATGGCACATGGTCTACAAATCGCCGGTGCTAATATCTTTAAATTAATTCCTAGCTTAGTAATTACTGGAGCGGTCTCTAGTTCAGTTAAAGATCCAGTATGGAAATATAAATGGGTTGAAGCGCATGAACCTAATTTATTTAAGAAAGTTCATAAATGGTTAGACGTTAAAGATTATTTAATCTTACGTTGTACTGGTGGATATACGATGACTATTGATAGTGCTTATTCTACTTTCTTATTTGATAATCGTCCTAAGAAGATGCATTGGAGTAAGAAACTTTGTAAGATGATGGGCGTTAATATGGATCATCTTCCCCGCGTTATTAAGTCTACTGATTGCGCTGGTACATTAAATGAAACTGCTGCTAAAGAATTAGGACTTGTTCCTGGTATTAAAGTATTTGGTGGTGGCTCTGATGCTTCATTAATTGGTGTTGGTGCTGGTTCTACTCATGTAGGAGATACTCATATTTATTGTGGTACTTCTGGTTGGGTTAATACGGTTGTTGATCATCGTTTAGTTGATACTAGTGCGATGATTGCTGCTATTAGCGGAGCTGAAGAAAAGACTCTTAATTATTTTGCGGAAATGGAGACTGCTGGTAAATGTTTAGATTGGGCGAAGAACCATTTAGCAAGAGATGAGATTGTTCTTTATTTACACGCGCATAAAGAATTTAAGACTTATGAAGAGAAACAATCTGCGTTATTTAGATACTTAAATGAAAGTATTAAAAATGTACCACCAGGAGCAAATGGAGTATTATTCACTCCTTGGTTACACGGTAACCGTTGTCCATTCGAAGATCCACATGCTTGTGGTACTTTCTTTGGCTTAAGTATTGAAACTGGCAAGACCGAAATTATTCGTTCTATCCTTGAAGGTGTTTATTATCACATTCGTTGGATGCTTGAATGTCAGGCGAGAAAAATTAAGATTAAAGATACTATTAGATTTGTTGGTGGAGGAGCGATTTCTCCAATATCATGTCAATTAGTCGCAGATATTACTGGTAAGAAGATTGAAACTATTCACTCTCCTCAAAATGTTGGTGCGATTGGTGCCGCTGCAATTGTAGGAGTAGGTTTAGGAATTATTCCTTCTATCTATGCAGTAAAGAAATATATTAATGTTTCTCATACTTATGTTCCTGATGCTAAAAAGCATGAACAATTTGATCCTCATTATTTTGCATTTAAAGAAATTCATAAAACTAATAAAGCTTTATTTAAAGGTATTAAAGTACACGCTTATAAAGATAAGGATAAAGCGAGAACCGAAAGAAAGAGAGCTGTTAAGTTCTTCCTATTCTCTGCTTCAGCAGGAATAGTTCAATTAGTTACTTATACTGCTTTATCTATGATTGTCGCTAATGTGTTAAAGATTGGCGAAAAAGAGTTAGCAAGCTCGGTTTGGGATTCTCTCCCTTACTTAGTTTCTTTAGTACTATCCGTCCTATGGAACTTTACCTTTAACCGTAAATTTACCTTCAAGAGTGCAAGTAATGTACCGAAAGCCATGGGATTAACGTTCTTATTCTATCTGTTCTTTACGCCGGCAAGTTTATTCCTTAATGCTTTCTTAAATACTGGTAATGTCTTTGGTTTAGAAATTTATTGTCCGTTAAAAGGATATGATACTGAATTCCTAGCATTGTTTGTTAATATGATTCTTAACTTTGTTCTTGAATTCTTCTGGCAACGTTATGTTGTCTTTAAAGATTCAATCGATACAAATAAGAAATAAGTATTTAAAAATATTAGAGGCGTACTAAAATGTATGCCTCTTTTTTTATTTCGTTTATTTTCAAAATATATTTATATATCAATATGCCTAAGTCTAATAAACAAATTGATTTAAAACTCCCAAAGAAAAATAATGTTTATAATACGTTTAAAAAATTTCCTCTTTTATATCAAAAAATAAGAGTAGATAATTTACTGTTCTACCGTGACTTAAATAAGAGTCAATTTAAATACTCTTTAGATCATTTAATTAAAGAGGCTAAAAAAGGCAAAATGTTTGGCGAATGGAACGATTATAGTCGTTTATTAGAAAAATAAATAAGAAATCCACTAATTTTTAGTAAATATCGACAAAGTATGGTTTTTCGTTGTCGACAACTTTTATATTATTTAATAATATGAAGGTACCATTAAAAGGAGAAATAAAATGGAAAAATTTTTAAAACAAGTCAAGACTGATCCTAAACTTAAAAAGGAATTCTTTGACTACATGCACAAGGCAGAAAAGAAATCTGGCTTAGGCATGGAAAAAGCCGCTAAGGAAATGAATGCGCAAGTTATGAAGCTCATTAAAGATTTCTGCAAGGCTAAGAAAATCACCATTAAGGATAGCCCAAAAATTCAAAAACAAATGGCTTTGGTCTGCAAGAAGATTGAAGAACAACTTGATGGAATGATTAGAAAACAATTCCACGCATTACTTGCGAACTACGGTAAATCCGCAAAGTAATTAATTTATCTTTTTAAACTTTAGGGGTTTTATTTAAATTTGTTTTAAGTAAAACCTCTTTTGTTTTTTGTATTAAAAAATATAATTTTTTATTAAATAGCTCGTGTATAATAAAATAAGTTAACTTGTATAGCAGATGGAACAAAAGAAAGCAAAATATGGTTTAATGACTGGCGTTGCCATGGTTGTCGGTGTTGTTATCGGCGCTGGTATTTTTATTAAATCTGGTAAGGTAATGGCAGCAAGCGGTGACAATATGTGGCTTGCTTTAACTGCGTGGTTAGTCGGTGGATTAATCATGATTGCTAGTGGATTTTGCTTTGCTAAATACGCTACTAAAATTTCTAAATATAATGGACTTGTCGATTATCTTGAAGTAGCGAGTAATAAGAAATTTGCCTACTATGCAGGATATTATTCTTCAATGATTTATTATCCAGTTACTGGCGCTAATATTTCAATTTTTGCTTCAGGTTATTTATTAAAGTATTTCTTAGGAAATAAGCTATTTGAGGCTTCTTATTCCTGGTCAATATATGTTTTAGCGCTAGCGTTTTTAACTTTCTTTTTACTTATAAACTATTTTTCACCATGGTTATCTAATAAGTTCCAAGTATCGGCGATGGTTATTAAATTAATTCCAATAGTAATGTTAATGATTACTATTTTATTTGCTACTCTTATTCCTCAATTTAATGGAAGAAGTATTATTAGTCCTTTCTTTGATAAACCAGGAGAAATTGCTACCGCTAATTTTGGTGATTCTATTAAGATAACTGCGTTTGCTTATAATGGTTGGATTAGCGCTACAGCGATTAATGGCGATTTAAAAGATAGTAAAAAGAATTTACCGAGAGCGTTAATCGGTGGAACAATTGCAATCATGATTTTCTATATTACTTTCTTTATCGGTCTTGCAGTAATGCTTACTAATAGTGGTCTAAGCGGTGATGAACAATCTTCTACGACTGTATTCTCAAATTTAATGGGTACCTTTGGTGTTATTTTTATGACGGCTGTCGTAATTATATCTTGCTTAGGTAACGCGAATGCGATGATTGTATGTTCATCTCATGGTTTATATGGTTTGGCGATTCGTGGTGATGGTTTTGTACCTGAAAAAATGGTTAAAACTAGAAAGAACAATTATACTTGGAGACCTTATTTACTAACTTATAGCATGATGGTGTTCTTTATTATTGTCTTCTTCTTTGGTAGAGCTACAAAAGAATATAGTATAACGGAAGATAATGTTGTTATTACGTCTAATTTATTCCCTTCTTTAAGATACCTAGATAGTATCGATGAGATGGTTTGTTCATTAATTTATTTATTCTATATTCCAGTTTATTTCTATATGATGAAATACTTCTTAGAATTAAAAGTTGTCAGTAGATTTATCTTCCCAATAATTGCTACTGCTGGAGCTATCTTTATGGGTCTATGCGGCACTGGATTATTCCAAGTTATTACCGCTGGTAACTCGGATTCATTAATAGGATTCTTAATGTTTATGGTGATAGTGGTTGTTATTTTTATTCCCGCTGAAATTTTATGGCGTAGGCACCTTAAATATCCTGTAAATATTTCAACTAAAAATTAATTTTTAATGTTATTAATATTTTTGAAAGATATTTGAGTTATCAAAAAGGGCAAAATAATTCAATGTTACTCTTGCATAAAAATTAGAATATATTTATACTATTCATTGCTTCTGGGTGTTTAGCTCAGCTGGGAGAGCATCTGTTTGACGTACAGAAGGTCGGGGGTTCGATCCCCTCAGCACCCACCAGGAAAATAAACGAGATTGGTAATTTAAAAAATTATCAATTTTTTATTTTATAGTGCGTGTATAATATTAAAAGTTGTCGCAAGCGTAGTTCAGTGGCAGAACATCAGCTTCCCAAGCTGACTATGCGGGTTCGATTCCCGTCGCTTGCTCCAAATTTAGTTAAGACTATGAGTGAACAAAAGAAAAAATACGGTTTATGGACTGCTATTGCAATGATAGTAGGTGTTGTCATTGGATGCGGTATTTTTATTAAGTCTGGTAAAGTCTTACAAGTTTGCGGTGGTAATGTCTATCTAGCCTGTTTAGCATGGTTAATCGGTGGACTAATTATGATATCGGGAGGATTTTGCTTTGCAAAGTTCGCCTCTAAAGTCTCTAAATTTAATGGTCTAGTAGATTATGTTGAAGTAAGTAGCAATAGAAAGACTACTTATGAAGTTGCCTACTTTACTTCTATGCTTTACTTTCCAATCATTGGAAGTAACGTTGCTATTATTGGTACTTCGTATTTATTAGAAGCTTTTAATATTGATGTACTCGCTAGTGAAAATGCTTATTTAGTTTATCTAATAGCATTTGTCTTTATTACTTTTTTCTTACTATTAAATTATTTCTCTCCTTTAATTGCGTCTCGTTTTCAAATCTCATCGATGGTGATTAAATTAATACCGATTTTTATAATTATTATCGTTGCATTATTTGGTAAATTTATTATTGGTGATGGACATAGTTTTATTGATCCATTTATTAATTCTAAAGAGTCAACGGTTAATAGCTTTGGAGAGGCAATTAAGATTACTGCTTTTGCGTATGATGGATGGATATGCGCTACTTCATTAAATGCTGAAATGAAGAATCCTAAAAAGGATTTACCTAAAGCATTAGTAATTGGAACCATCGCTATTACAGTTTTCTATTTATTATTCTTTGTTGGATTAGTTGCGATTGTCGGTGTTAATGAAACATTAGCGGAGAAAGATGCTATCTTTGTTCCTATAAGAGCGTTTGTAAAAATATTCGGTAATGGTGCATCTATTCTCTTTGTTGTATTCTTATTCCTTTCTTGTGTTGGTAATCTAAATGCAATGACTATTTGTACTTCTCGTGGTCTTATCTCGATGGCTGTTAGAGGAGAAGGATTCGCTCCTAAACAATTAGGAAAACCGGGAAAGAAATTCCAATATCCATTCGCACCATATTTATTAACTTATATATTAATGATTATTTATTTAGTTGTTTGGGCGTTAGCGAGAAATTATGTTGGAGTGTTTAAATACTTTAATTCGATGGATGAAATCGTATGCACTGTTTTATATGCATCCTTTATTATCATTTATGTTTATATCATGAAAGAATTTAAAGAACTTAATTTCTTTTATCGCTTTGTTATGCCGATAATTGCCACCATTGGTTCTATTATCTTTGTCCTATGTGGATCTGGTCTATTCCAACTAATTTTTGATCACGATATTACCTCTTTATATTCCTTCTTCGCTTTTGTAGTTTTAGCAATTATTATTATAATTCCTGGTGAAATAGTTTATTATAAGGATAGTATTTTAAAGTTTATGAAAAGATTATTTAAAAAGAAAAAGAAGACAAAACCAGTTGTTTTAAAAGCGAAGAAAAAAAAGATTATTAAGGTTAAACCCGTTAAGAAGAAAAAAGAAAAATTAAATTTCAATAAGCGTTTATTCTTACTTCCCGCTGCTATTATTGTTATTGGTTTATTTATTTTTGGTAGTCTATACGATTTAGAAATATCTAAGACCTTATATATAAAAGGTAATATGTTCTCTCCTATACTTGCCTCGATTGCCACTTTGCCCTGTGGAATAGTTTTAGGTATTATTCTTGGTTCCTTATTTAAAATGGTAACTACTTATGAATTTTCTAAAAGATGGCAAAATATCTTATTAGCTTTTATTAGTTTTGCTGGTCTAATTGCTGGAGCCTACTATGTTGGAAGTTTCTCAACTTCTCATCATGCTTATTCATTACCTTTTTACTTTAATTTTATCTTCGGGTTTATGGTTCTAATACCAAGTTATTTATTTGGTTATTATTACTACGAAAAGATGAATCATAAACATCTATTTTCAACTTATATATTATTAGCATTAACCTTCTTTTTCTTGGTTGGATCAATTGAATTACTTAAAATGTCTTTCCCTCGTGTAAGATATTCTGCACTTGTTGTTATTGGAGACGGTTATTTCACTCCATGGTACAAACCAGATTTTAATATTATAAATGAATTAGTTGGTAAAGCGATTAGTATTGATGAGGCTAAATCTTTCCCAAGTGGACACTCTAATGTAGCTTTATTCGCTAGTTTCTTACTTATGTTTATCCCACGTCTATTTGATAAATTAAAGAATAAAGAAGCTGAATTCTTCTATATTGGATTTATTTTCTATTTATTAATTGCTTTCTCTCGTATCGTTGGTGGCGCGCACTATTTAACGGACACTATGTTCTCTGGTATCTTAGGCCTACTTGTATTTTGTATTAGTAATGAGATATACTTAAGAAAAGTCATATAAAGGAGATATTTATGATTAAAAAAATAGGTAGAATTGTAATGCTTGCTGTTGCAGTAGCATTTATTGTTTATGCGGCATTTAGAATTAAAGGCACTATTACCGATTATTCTTTTTCTTTTGCTGAAATTATCGAACAAGTTAAAGCTGGTAATTGGGAATTCTTCTCTAAATTTATTGATTTAGGATGGGGTATATTGTACGGTTTAGTTGGATTAAGTGCATTACTTGTTGCTTGGAAAGGCCATGCTGGATTCTGGACCTTCATTGCTTCTGGCTTAATGCTTGGTTTCTTCATCTTTGGATTAGTTACTAGTATCAAAGGCGGTCATGACTGGAAAGATTATATTCTTAACTTATCTCTCGACGTTATTTGTCAACTTGCTTATGCTGGTGGTATTCTTCTTGTTATGTACGGCAATCACCGTGAAAAAGGCGAAATCAAGAAATTACGTCGCTATAAAAGAGAACATCAAGATTATTAATGAAATTAATTAAGATAAATTTAAGGGAACAATATCCCACTCTTTTAAGTGAGGATACTTATCTAAACGGTTTCATCTATGATGAGAGTTTTGAGTATCCTAATGCGATAAGAAAAAGTGTATTAATTCTTCCAGGCGGAGGTTATGAATTTGTCTCTTATCGAGAAAAGGATCCTGTTATGTTCGCCTTTAATAGTTTAGGTTATAACTCTTTCTCCTTAGATTATTCGATTAGAAAAGCTTATCCTATTCCTTATATTGAATTAATGTGTGCGATTCATTATATGAACACGCATCATCACGAATTAAACATTATTAAAAATAAAATAACTTTAATAGGATTTAGTGCGGGTGGCCATTTAGCATCCTCTTATGCTGGTATATACGAATCAATTAATAAATTTGATGATGTATCTCTTATTCGTCCTTACGCTTTAATATTAGGATATCCAGTTATCTCATTAATTAAATCTAATAATCCTAGATGCATTGAAAATATCTCTAATTTTAATAATAAATTAATGCATTTATTAAGCGCGGATGAACATGTAACTAGTGACTATCCTCCTAGCTTTTTATGGACGACTAAAACTGATAAGCTAGTTAATCCTAATAATGTCATTTGGCTTAAAGAAGAACTAGATAAGAAAAAAGTAAAAAATAAGTGTATTATTTATAACAGTGGTCCTCATGGACTATCATTAGCGAATTCTGCTACTAGTAACAATGATAAAAGTCTAGAGAATGTTACGGTTAGTCATTGGATAGTAGAGGCAGATAAATTTATTAAAAAGATTAAGGAGTAATTATGGAATTTATATTTGACACTCAATGTCTTATAGAAGGCAAAAATCTTAACGAAGAAGCGATTAATGATTATATTAAAAACAATATTAAAGGTGATTCTTTATTAGCGGTTGGTGATGATTCATTAATTAAGATTCATTATCACACTAATGAACCATGGAAAGTAATTGAATATTGTGCCTCTTTAGGTACTGTCTATGACATTGTCATAGAAAATATGGATCGTCAGGCTAAAGGGCTAAAAGGTTAATAATGGATTATAAGAAATTATTAGACGAACATAAATACGAAGAAATAATTTCTTTAACTAACAATAAAGAAGACGTTAATTCTATTATTTATAGAATAACTGCTTTAGCCTCTTTATCTCGCTATAAAGATGCGCTTAAAGAATTAAAGACACATAATGAATTACTTTATAAAAATAATCCATTAGTGACAATGAAACTTCATCTAGAACTTCTATTAACGCTTAATATGTATGTTGAGGCAATATCTATATTTAAAGAATATAGTGAAAGACCTTATATATCTCAACAAGTTGAAGAATTCTTAAAAGAAGTTCCTAATCTAATTATTAAAAGTCAAAAACAAAATGAAGCGAAAGATTTATTTTTAGATGAAGATAAGGTTAATGAATTATTTATTAATAGTAAAGATGAAGGAATGCTCACTAACGCAATTTATCATTTAAAGAAATTAGATATTAATCCTTATCTATCTTCTTTAAGTAAATTACTTAAGAGAGACGATATTAGTGATGATGTTAAAACTTTAGCGTTACTTATTTTAGTAATAAAAAAAGTTAATAAAGACTTAGTTTTAACGAAAAATAAAAAGGAATATCGTATTAACCCTAATAAATTAGTCGCTCCTTTTGCAGAGAAACAATATAAAGAAATCATGCAATCAATAATTAAATTATCGAAAGATCCTACGATAGAAAGTGTCGCGACTAATTTATTTAATCAATATGTATTAAATTGCTTTCCTGGATTAATTTATAATGACTCTACTCATAAGATGTCAGTAGCCTTTATCGCTTTAGCGAAACGTTATTTAAAAGAAGAAAATTCGGTAAAAGAAACTATTAAAGAAAATAACGAAAACGAAAATGACATTATTTCTTTAATGGATTTATATCAAAGTAAAATTGATAGACAATAAAAATTTATAATTTTTAGACTTTTTTATAGTATATTTATATTAGAAATATATTTTATGAAAAGACTAAGACTATTAGCGATTTCATTATTATCAAGCTTTATTTTGTCAAGCTGCAATGGCTCTTTACCTATTAGTAAAAAATATAATGTTACCTCTAATAGCAATGTTTTGATTTCTAATCCTACTGCGATTGATAATACTAAATATGAAACGGTTTTATCTGTAGGTAATGGATATACTCTTCCTGAAACTATTGATGGTGTTGATGTTACTATTGATAGTAAATCATCTACATTCTTCTCTTATAGTAGAGAAACTCCTAATTACGCTAACTTTTCAATAGAAGCGGAATATGTTGTAGGTCCAATTGATATTAGATTAAGTTTAGAACCTGCTGTTTATGATGTTACTGTTGCTGAAGGAGTAAAACTTGAAACACAATCTCATGCAATTTTTCATAAAAAATATGAAAATTATTTAGTAGTAGAAAAACATGAAGGTTTTGTTTTACCGGAAGATTCTAAATATTTAATTGTTAAAATTAATAATGTTCCAATTAATAAATTTAGTTATGAAAGAATTGCTGGTCAAGATAATAAAGCTTCATTTTCAATTGAAGGCGAATTTGTTACTGGTCCGATTGATATTCAATTTGATTTTGATTACCAAAAATATGATGTTGGTGTAACTCTCGGAGTTGATCTCGATGAAGGAAAAGATCAGGCAACTTATAAAAAAGAATATTCCACTACTTTAATTGGGCAGGAAGGTGTTGTTTTACCAACTGATAATAACGGTGTTAAGGTAAGTATCGGCGGTAAAACTTTTAATGAATTTATTTACGAAAGAGATTCTGAAGACACCGGTAAAGCAAACTTTTCGATTGATGCTGGTCATATTAATGGCGATTTAAATATTGAATTAGAAATTTCTGATGAAGTTTATAGTGTTACTGTTCCTGCTGAAACATGCGTTAAATCAGGAGATGAAACAGCGACTTATAATAAGAAATATACCACTACAATAACATCTAATTACGGTTATTACCTACCTGCTTCTATTTCTAAAATTAATATTTCCGGTTCTCCGATATCCTCTTCAACTTATTCTTATAGTAGGCGCTCTGATCAAACTATAGCTGATCTTTCTATTAACGCGGATGTCATTAAAGGTCCAATCGAGGTAGTTTTTGCTACTATAAAAGAACAATTTGATGTAGAAGTTACTGAAGGAGTAAGTCTTGAATCTAGAACAACTAAAGCTACTTATAAAACTGAATATTTTACTAATTTAACCGCAGATCAGGGTAAATCTCTACCTGAGCATCCTTCTAGTGTAATAATTGGGGGTGAAGAAGTAGATTCTACTAAATATACTTATACCATTAATCCAAGTGATGAGATGGTGGCAACTTTTTATGTAAGTGCTGAAAATGTTACGGGGAAAATTAATATAAATCTAGAATTAGGTGATTTATACGAAGCTAAAATTGATGGCTCGGTTAGTGATCAATACACTCTTAGTAACACTAGAGTTAATCCTAACAAAAACTTTGTGACAAAGATTTCTTTAACTAACAAAGACGCTACAAAAAGAGTACCTGAAACTCTTGCGCACGTTATAGTTGGCGGAAATTATTTGACTACTGATGATTATTCCTATATTCCAAATCAATTAAGTAATTATCAGGAAGGTACTTTGACTATTAATAGTTCTCATCTAACTGGTGATGTAGATATTATTCTTTCACCAGTTCAAACTAAATACCATTGGTATGAGTTCAACGATTGGTGGAATTATTGTTCTAATGGATCTAATCTTCAAGCTGTAACTAATGATATTGGAGAAATAGTCTACTTTAATATTGATGGATATTATCATAAAGTTAGACTTGTAGGAATTGATCATGATGAATTATCTAATGGAAATGGTATGGCTCATTGTACATTTGATTTAATTAATACGATTGCAAATAAATATTCTGTTAATATTACAAGTGCTTGGAATAACGACGAAGATAATAAAAACTTTGTTAATTCCACTTTAAATAAATATTTACAAACCACTGTATTATCTTTTTTAGATAAGAATTTAAAGAACGCTATTAAAACTGTAAATAAAAAAGTAGGCGTTTATAACGGAACTGAATACGCTGCTACTACATATTCAACAAAACTTTTCCCACTCGCCTATGATGAAATACTTAAAGAAAAAAAGGATAACGTAACTAAAGGGGAAGGAACTTTATACGAGTATTATCGAAGAGAAGACGCAGATATAGTCAAAAGAGGTGCGAGAGATGGTGGAGAAAAGTTTTACTGGACTCGTTCTCCAAACACTACTAGACCTAGTTCAGCTTGGTTGATACGAGAGGATAAGGGTGCTAAGGATATGTATCCTACTTCTAATCGTGTTCCTATTGCCTTTGCATTCTGTATTTAATAAATAATAAGGAGAATTTAAATATTTGGCACTTTTCTCTTGACAGTGCTAAATAGTACTCATATAATGTTATTGGCACTTTTAAATAAAGACTGCCAAATACATAAAGTTTATATTATATATAACTTGAAACTAAAGTATAAGTAATATATAGTTTAATAACTTGGTTAAATTAAGGAGAATAATTATGAAATCAAATGTTAAAAAACTTAGTGATAGCAAATTTGAAGTCACTTGTGAAGTAGAGGAAAAAGCTTGGAAAGATAGCCAAGAAAAAGCGAGAAAGAAACTCTACGATAAATTAGAAATTAAAGGCTTTAGAAAAGGACATGTTCCTGCGGATATCGCTAAAAAGCATATTAATGAAGGTGAAGTATTTAATGAAGCTATTAATATTGTATTACCATCTACTTTTGAATCAGCGATGAAAGAAAATAATTTACGTCCAATTATTCAACCACAAGTAAGTGTAGATAAATTTTCTACTTCTTCTTTAACTTTAAAATTCATTGTTGTTACTGCTCCAAAAGTTGAATTAGGCAACTATAAAGGAATTAAGATTGCTAAAAAAGAAGTAAAAGTAACAGATAAAGATGTTGATGATGAAATTAAAGATTTATTAAATCAAAACGCCGAACTCGTCTTAAAACATGGTCCTGCTGCTAAAGGAGATACCGTTATTTTAGACTTTGAAGGTTTTGTTGATGGTAAACCGTTTGATGGTGGTAAAGCCGAAAACTATGAATTAGCATTAGGTAGTGGTCAATTTATTCCTGGATTTGAAGATCAATTAATTGGTACTAAAAAGGATGATAAAAAAGAAGTAAAAGTTACTTTCCCTAAAGATTATGTAGAAAATCTAAAAGGTAAAGACGCAACCTTTAAATGTACTATTCATGAAGTTAAAGAAAAGAAGATTCCTGAACTTAATGATGAAACAGTTAAAGAATTAAAGATTGAAAAAGTTAATACTGTTGCAGAATTAAAGGCTAACCGTAAAGACTTAGTTGCTAAACGTAAAGAAGGTGAAGCGAATAGAGAATATTACGATAACTTAATTAAAGAAATCGTTAAGAATTCTAAAGTCGCTCTAGCCGATGAAATTATTGATGAAGAAGTTAAGAGCATGAAGGCTAACTTAACTCAACGTATTGAACAAAACGGTTTAAAACTTGATCAATATTTACAAATCACCGGTCAAAAGATGGAAGAAGTCGAAAAGAAGATGAAGGCGGATGCAGAAATTAACCTTAAGTCTTACTTAGTAGTTGAATCTATCGGTGCCGCTGAAAAGTTAGAAGTTACTGACGAAGATTTAAAAGGTGAATATAAACGTTTTGCAGATCTTTATAAGATGGAAGAGAAGAAAGTTGAAGAAATCTTCAGCAAAGATATTAACTCCTTAAAGAGTCAAATCATGTCTCGTAAGATTCATGACCGATTAATTGAATTAAATAAATAAGTGAGGTTTTAGTTATGGAAGAGAAAGGTGAGAAAATCACTCTTCCCGCTCTCATAACCCGCGGGTTAATAGTTTTTCCTTATAACCCATGTTCTATTGAGGCGGCGCGTGATTTTTCGATGCGCGCTATTGAAGCTAGCCGTAAAGAAACAGATTCTTTGTTATTGATAATTACTCAAAAGAATCCTACAGTTGATAAACCTACTAAAGACGATGTATTCGCTACTGGTTCTTTATGTAGAATCCAAGCATTTGTTGATCAAAAGAAATTTTATCGTATTAAAGTAAATTGTACTCGTAGAGTAAAAATTCTTGATGTTCAATTCTCTAATGGAATGTACGTCGCTAGTGCAGAGACTCTTGAAGATGTTAGAGGAGATTCTAAAGAAGAAACTGTATTAGTAAGAGATATGATTAACGAGATTCAACGTTCTCCTGAACTTAGAATGTCAATACCTAGTTCTCTTATTCCTACATTAAGCAAACCAATGGATGCCATTGAGTTCGCTAATATATTAGCGTCCTCTTTACCAATGCCAATTGATAAGCGTCATGATTTACTTGCAACGGATAATGTTAATGAACGCTTAATGAAAATATATAAATTAATTAATCGTGAAAAAGAAATTGCGAATATTGATTTAAAGATTCAAAA
The DNA here is from genome assembly GCA_045615605.1 of Bacilli bacterium. Taxonomy (GTDB): domain Bacteria; phylum Bacillota_I; class Bacilli_A; order RFN20; family CAG-826; genus UB1719. The sequence continues at coordinate 14,327 of JAZLFE010000010.1, forward strand.
AGAAGTTAGAGAGTCCATGGATAAATCTCAAAAGGATTATATCCTTAGAGAGAAACTTAAACAGATTCATAAAGAATTAGGAGACTCAGAAGATAACGATCAAACTTTACTTGAAAAACTAGATAAGAATCCTTATCCAGAGCATATTAAGAAGAAAGTTAAATCAGAATATAAACGTTATGAGATGATGCCTCAAGCATCATTAGAGAGTAGTCTTATTAAACAATACATCGATACCTTAATGGAAATACCTTGGTATCAAAAGACTACCGATAACGATGATTTAAAGAACGCTCAAAAGATTTTAGACGAAGACCATTATGGTCTAACTAAGGTTAAAGAGAGAATTATTGAATATTTAGCGGTTAAAAAGATGACCGGTAATTTAAAGGCTCCAATTCTTTGTTTCTATGGTGCGCCTGGTGTTGGTAAAACTTCATTAGGTAAATCCATTGCTAGAGCCTTAGGAAGAAAATTCTTTAAAGCTTCTTTAGGTGGAATATCAGATGAAGCGGAGATTCGTGGTCATAGAAGAACTTATGTTGGTTCTATGCCAGGTAGAATTATTGCTGGTATGAAACGTTGTGGTGTTCGTAATCCAGTATTCTTACTTGATGAAATTGATAAAATATCTCAAACATTTAAAGGTGATCCTGCTAGTGCATTACTAGAAGTTCTTGATCCTGAACAAAATTTTGCCTTTAACGATAATTACGTTGAAGAACCTTATGATTTAAGTGATGTCTTATTTATCGCGACCGCTAACTACATTGAAAATGTACCTGCGCCTCTTCGTGATCGTTTAGAAATTATTGAACTTAATTCTTATACTGAACTAGAAAAGATTCAAATCGCTAAAAATTTCTTAGTAAAGAAAGAACTTAAAGCGAATGGATTAAAAGAAGACCAAGTTGAATTTAAAGACGACGCAATAAAGTACATTATTAATCACTATACGATGGAAGCTGGTGTACGTAATTTAGAGAGAAATATCGCTAAGATTATTCGTAAGATAATCGTTGAGATGTTTACCTCTACTAAGAGTAAAAAGAAAGTTACGAAGAAAGTTGTTGAAGCTAAAGACGTTAATAAATATTTAGGTATTGAGCGCTTTCAAGTTAATCAAAAAGAAAAGAAGAATCAGGTCGGTGTAATTACTGGACTCGCCTATACTGAATACGGTGGTTCTACTCTTCCAATTGAAGTTAATTACTTCCCTGGTAAAGGTGGATTAGTCTTAACTGGTAAACTTGGTGATGTAATGAAAGAATCTGCATCAATTGCGTTAGATTATGTTAAAGCGAACGCAAAGCGTTATAAGATTGATTTTAAATTATTTAAAGATAACGATATTCACATTCATTTCCCAGAAGGTGCTATTCCTAAAGATGGTCCTAGTGCAGGCGTTGCAATTACTTTAGCTATTATTTCTTGCTTCTCTAACACTCCGGCGGATTGTAATGTCGCTATGACAGGAGAGGTTAATCTACGTGGTTCTGCTCTTCCTATTGGAGGACTTAGAGAAAAATCTTTAGCCGCCTTACGTAGTGGAATTAAAACGATTATTGTTCCACGCGAGAATAAACGTGATGTCAGTGAACTTCCAAAAGAAGTTAAAGATAATCTTAATATTATCCTAACGGATAATGTAGATGATGCGATTAAAGTTGCTTTACTTAAAAAATGATAAATTTTAGAAACACTAAATTCATTAAAAGCGCTCCTGATTATTCTTTTGCGCCGAAGGATAGAATTTTAAAAGAAGTTTTATTTGTCGGTAAAAGTAATGTTGGTAAGTCGACTTTAATTAACGCAATATGCGAACAAAAGAATTTAGCAAAAGTTTCTTCTACTCCCGGAGCGACTAAATACTTAAATTACTTTTTATTAGATGATAAGTATTACTTAATTGATGCTCCTGGATATGGTTTTGTCTCTGATAAGAATTTTTCTTTTACTAAGACAATGGATTCCATGTTTACTAGTAAAAATCTAAAAGGAGTAGTCTTTATTTTAGATAGTCGTAGAACTCTTACTGATGATGATAAAGTATTTTATAATTCATTGATTGATATGAATTTACCCTTTGTAGTAGTGCTATCTAAATGTGACAAAATTACTCAAAAAGAGAAAGCTGCGATTTTAAAAGATATTCATAAGCACTTTGTTATTGTTAAAGATAATGAAATAATCTTTACTAGTTCATCTAAAAAGATTAATATTGAAGAACTTAGAAAATCTATTTCTTTAATACTTAAGTAGTTATGCAAAAAATACAAAGTGATCCTGGATTCAAAAAGAGTTTAATTAAATTAGCATTACCAATTGTCGGCACTGAAGTTATTAATGCTTTATTAATGACGCTTAACACCTTAATTGGTGGTTTTAGTACCTTGAGTACTCAAGTTGTAGGTCCTGTTACTAGAATATATTTTCTATTCTTTGGATTTCTATTAGCTTTTATTTTTACCGGTAATTTATTTATCTCGCAATATTATGGTCGTGGTAACTTAGAGAAAGTTGAAAAAGTTTATTATTTATTACTTAAACTCGCTGCTGCCTTAGCGGTTTTCTTCCTTGTTTTTTCAGAAATATTTAGTAAAGAACTAGTTTCGCTATTTATCGCAAATAACGATCCAGAAATTGTTAATTATTCTAGTAAATATCTGCAACTGTTCGCGATTTCTTTTTTCTTTACTGGTATTTCATTATCAAATTATTGCTTAATGAAGAATATTAGACTAGAAAGATTCGCTTTATTTAATGTAATAGGGACAATTGTAATTTATGTAACATTAGATTGTTGGTTTATTTATTTCCCTTTTTATAATGATCCAGTATTAGGTGGATCGCTTGCGATGATAATTGCTAGATTCTTAGAATTCGCCTCCTCGTTTATTATTTTTAAATTAAAGGCGAATCATTATTTTAATTTTTCTTTTAAGAAATTTGTCAGTTTTGATAATGATTTATTTAAGCAATTTGTTAAGTATGGCACTCCGATATTTATTTCAAAAGTTGCATTTGGTATTGGAAGCGCATGGATGTCAATTTCATTAAGTCAATTAGGAAGCGGACCTATAATGGACGCTAATGGATTAATGAACGGAATGCGTGATATGACAGTTTGTATTACGGATGGCTTTGCTTCCGTTGTTGGTATAGTAATAGGACGTGAATTAGGAGCAAACCGTACTGCGAAAGCAAAATACCATGGTGATTTATTAACTAGATACTTACATGTTGTCGCATGGATTGCTATGGGAGTGTTTATATTAACTTTTGGCGTTAATTACGGAATTATCCTATTACGCGGAGAAGAAATAAGTGAAGAATTAATTAAATCGTTATTAATTTTATACGCAGTTAATGTAGTGATGCTTTACGCTCAAACATTTAATACTTCATTTATAAACGGTTTCTTTAGTGCTGGTGGAGATACTATCTTTATTATGATTGTTGAATTAGTGACTTTCTTTGGTATAGCTGTACCTTTATGTTATATTGGTACTAGTTTTAATTGGAATACATATTTGATTATTATTATCACGCAATGTAGCGAACTTTATAAGTTGCCGATTAACATTGTTCACTTTATAAAACGTAAATGGGTTAAAAACGTTATTAATACTAAAGGTATCGTTTTTGTTGAATAATTAATTAAAGGAGATTTTAATATAAGGTATGGACAAGAAAAGAGTTAATAACCTTATTAAAGAATATAAAAAAATCTTTAACAAGAAACCAACGCATATAGTTAAATCATGCGGAAGACTTGAAGTTATTGGTAATCACGTTGATTATTCTAGTGGCATTTTAATTAATGCTTCCATTGAAAATATGTGTATTATTGGAGTCGCTTCAATTCGTGATGATAATAAAGTTTTTATTCAATCAATGGGATATCCCGTTATTGAATTTGATATTAATGATTTAGCGCTTAATAAAAAAGAAGATTACGAAACCTCTAAAGGTTTAGCGAAAGGTGTTCTTAAATATTTTGAAGACCATGGTTTTAAGAAAGGTGGTTTTTCAATCGTAATGGATTCTACTCTTCCTGGTGGTGTCGGTGTCTCTAGTAGCGCAGCATTTTCTATGGTAGTAAGTAAAACTCTTCAAATGTTTTATAACTCTAAAGAGAAGATTGATAATGTCTTTCTAGCATTAGCTAGTCAATGGGCAGAGAATACTTATTTTGGTAAGAATAGCGGTCTACAAGATCAATTAGGTAGTTGTAGTGATGGAATGGAATTACTTGATTTTAAAGATCAACATAATCCTGTTATCACTCACTTCAAACCGAATTTAAAAGACTATCAAATTGTTTTAGTTAAATCTAAAACATCACACGCAAATGCCTCTGATGCTTTTAACCAAATTCCTGCAGCGTATAGTAAAGTCGCTCATCATTTTGGTCAAAATTATCTTCGTTTTGTAAGCTACGATCAATTCATGAAAGAATATATCTTAGAAGATAATGTTGGTACTCGTGAATATAATAGAGCACTTCATTTCTTTACTGAAATCAAACGTGTTGAGACAAGCTATAAAGCATTAACATCTGGCGATATTGCTGAATTCAAAGATTGCATTAATCATAGTGGTATTTCTAACTATGTCTTCTTAAAAAATATTTTAATTCCAGGACAAGAAACTTCTAATTTATTAGAAGTATTTAAGAAGTCTCGTAAGATAATTAAAGATGGCGCAGTAAGAATTCATGGTGGTGGATTCGGCGGTGCTTGTTTTGTTATCATTAACAAAAAAGAATTAGAAGAATATTTAAGAAAAATTACTCGTTTAGTCGGTAAGAAAAATATTTATCACATTGAAATTAGCGATCACGCATTAGAATGGATTAAACTATAAATATGAAAGAATGGTTAGACACTTGGCCTAAATGGCTATATGAAGATGGACAATTTACACCTGTTGCAAAAATACTTTTAAGCGTAGCTTGTGTTCTTATTGCCTATTTCTTAATTAGATTAATTACTCGTTTATTAAAAAGAGCGTTTGGTATTCATAAGAACGGTTTATCTATTGATAAATCTGCGAGCAATTTCTTTGTTCAAACGATTAAGATTTTACTTTGGATTGGTGTAGCGTTCTTTATTGTTGGTGGTATTTTACAAATTAATATCGCTTCATTTGCTGGTATCTTATCGGCGATTACCGTTGCATTAGGTTTAGCATTGCAAGATATCATTACTAGTTTTGCTAGCGGACTCATTATCCTTAATCAAAAACATATTTTAACTGGAGAATATATTTCCGTTAAAAGTGATGTTGGAGAGTGTGAAGGCGAAGTATTAAAAATTAATTTAATGTCTACAACGGTTAAAACTTTTGATGGTCAAATCATTACTATGAGTAACGCGACTTTAAGAAAGTCAATAGTTACTAACTTTACTCGTAATAAGATTAGAAGAATATATATCGACTATCCTGTTAGTTACGATTCTGATCCTGAATTAGTTAAAAAAGTTTTATTAGATATCACAAAGAAAGATAAGAGAATATTGTCTGATCCAAAACCCGATATTCATTACGATGGATTAGGAGATTATCAAATTAAAGTCGCCTTTAAGGCGTGGACTAAATACGATGATTACTGGGATGTCTATAACTCATTACATGAGAAAGTAATTCTCGCCTTTAAAAAGAATAAGATTTCTATTCCAAAGACTACCGATCGTAGTGTTAAATCTCACTAATTAATTTCTTTAAAGAATCTTTACTTAATAATTCTTTGATCTCTAGATAACTAGAGATTTTCTTTTTCTCAAAGTGGTAATGGAGTTTATTAGTTAATTCATCAATAAAATTATCTGCGCGTTTATAATCTAATCCTGGCTGATTAAGTTCTTCGTTGATTAAATTAATTATGATATTACGGAAGCATGCTATAAGACTATCTTCAATCCAATAGGTTACATTTTTATAATCTTTAAGAGATTTTTTTAATTTGTAATAAATCTTAAATCCATCATTCACGTTATGCCATAAATCGACAAAGATATAATCATCTTTATTAATTTTAGGAATGTAGTCAAAAGCATCGGAACAAATTATTTCGTATTTATCTTTATTCTCAAAGTGGGGGAGAATGTACTTTTTAAATACTTCGATAATGGTTGGATCATTATCAATAATAGTGATTTTTGATGCGTTATCGCAATAAGAATAAGGGAAGTATGCAAGTCCTAGACCAAATATATATACGTGCCCCATAATGTTCATTTTGCATCTATTCATGGTGTTAATCTCATGTGGGAATACGCCCATCCAAATAACATCATTCTTTTGGATAGTAGGATAGATAAACTTATCCGTAAAATAACCTATTTTATTTTTAATTAAGAAATAATCATTTTCGTCCACTTCGATATCATCATATAAGAATGCTTGATTTGGTTTATAGTGTTCGTATTTAATTTGGTATTGTCCAGTTTTAACTTCTTCTAGTTTTATATTTTTATAATATTTGTCATTAATATAATTATTAATATTTAAGTGCTCTATTTTATATTCATCTATATCTTCTTCATTAATAGTCTCATTAATAACATTCGCGTTTAAATAATCCGCGACTTGGTTATTATATTCATAAGTTTCAATTAACTTATTAATTTCTTCTCTATCTTTTTTATCTAATAAAAAAATCATCTTAAATATTATATAATACTTTCAAATGAAAACTCTTATAGTGATGTCAGCATTACCTGGAAGTGGTAAAACCACTTGGGCGAATGAATACGCAAAAAAGCATGATAATGTTTTTATTTTATCAATTGATGAGATTAGATTTGAAGTCACGAATAGTTATTCTGATTTCTCTCGCCAAAAGAAAGTATGGAAAATCTTTAATAAGAAATTAAAGAAATTAATGAAGGCAGAAGATGCAACTATTATTGTTGATGCCCTTAATGACACTAATGAAGCTAGGTTAAGTTATATAAAAGAATATCCTGACTTTGATCAATATTATTTAGTGTATATGAAAAAAGAAAAATCAGAACTTGAATATTTTAATCATCAAAGACCAAAAAATAGATGGGTGCCTAAAGAATCTTTAAAAGAACTATACAATCGTTTTGAAGATATCTCAGATGAAGTTAAAAAAGCTTATAACAAAATTATTATTATTAAGAATTATTCTTAATTTTATTTAAATATTCAGCATAACTTTGCTCGGTTTTATTATCACCCGGTTCGTAATATTTAGCGTCTTTAATATCATTCGGCAAATATTGTTGTTTAACATAATGATTTTTAAAGTCGTGAGGATATTGATAATTTTGACCTTTATTCTTTTCGTCATCGCCATCAAAATGTTTATTTTGTACCGCACGAGGATATCCTACTCCTTTACCTTTTCTTACATCGCTTAAAGCATTATCGATTGCTAGGGCACTATTACTCTTTGGAGATGATGCTAATAAAATAGTGATGTTACTTAAAGGTAATCTACCTTCTGGTAGTCCAAGTATTAAAGCAGAATCTACGGCATCTTTTACTAAAGAGATTACTTGAGGATTAGCAAGTCCGATATCTTCATTTGCGACGCATAATAATCTACGGCATGCAGCAATTAAATCACCATTATCTAATAATTTAGCAAGATAGAATAGTGCAGCGTTAACGTCACTTCCTCTAATCGATTTATGAAATGCACTTAGAGTATCGTAGTGACTATCACCAGCTTTATCATAATTAATAATTGCTTTATTAATAATCTCTTCGCATCTTTTTAAAGTAATTTCTGTTTTGCTTTGATATAAGAATTCAAGGTAATTAATTGCTTTTCTCATATCTCCATTACTAGCAACACTAAGAAAATCTAATGATTCATCATTAATATTAATTTTTAAATCATCACTGATAGTTTTTAATCTAGATTTAATATCTTCTTTATTTAAGGCTTTAAATTCAAACACTATAGAACGAGATAATAAAGCAGGGTAAATATAAAACATTGGATTTTCGGTGGTGGAGGCGATTAAAGTAATTGATCCATTTTCAATAAAATCTAATAAGGTTTGTTGTTGTTTCTTGTTGAAGTATTGTATTTCATCAAGATATAAAAGTATCTTACTATCATTTAATAATGAATTAAGTTCATCAGTAATTGCTTTAACGTCATCAAGTTTAGCGGTAGTGCCATTTAATTTATATAATTTCATTTCACTATTTTTGGCGATAATTTCTGCTACCGTAGTCTTGCCTACTCCAGGTGGACCATAGAAAATCATATTAGGAATTTTATTTCCCGTTATGGTTTTATAAAATATCGCATCTACACTTAATAGATGCTTTTGACCAACAACGTCCTCTAATTTTTTAGGACGATAATAATTCGCGAATGGTTCATTAATTTGCATGGCAATATTATAACATAATATTTAACTATTAAATTTATCTACATATAAGTATATTTAACTTATATTTTGCTATAATTGTAGTGTATGAAAGGTTTAATTTTATTCGCCGATGGTTTTGAAGATAGTGAAGGCATAACCACTCGTGATATTTTACTTCGCGGCAAGGTAGAAGTTATTTCGGCTTCTTTGAATGATTCTTTAGATGTAGTTACATCACATAATCTACATATTAAAGCTGATATTTTATTAAAAGACGCTAATTTAGAAGAATATGATTTTATTATTCTTCCTGGAGGACTTAAGGGAGTTAATAATATCTCTAATTCTACTTTAGCGATTAATACTATTATTTATTTCCATGATCATAATAAGGATATATACGCAATATGTGCTGCACCTTCTATTATTGGTAAATTAGGATATTTAGATAATCTAAAATTTACCTGTTTTAAAGGATTTGAAGAAGGCATAAATGGTACTTATACTAGTGAGCCTGCTACTCAATCTAGTGACCATATTATCACTGGTAAAAGCATGGCCTATTCAGTAGAATTTGCATTATTAATTTTAAAGAAATTAGTCGATCAAGAAACTTATAATCATGTCGAGAGAAGCATAAAAAGTTTATAAAAAATAAAATTGTGTCTATAATATATAGGCACATTAATGGCGGATGTGGTGAAGTGGTTAACACAACCGGCTGTGAACCGGTCATTCGTGGGTTCGATCCCCATCATCCGCCCCAGATTTATTAGATAGGGTTTCCTATCTTTTTATTTTAAAAAGATATAAGATAATTATTAGATATGAAAATAATAAAAAGTAAACACGCTAATCATAACTTCTATACAGTTAAGAATAATAAAGATTTAAAAATTACTTTGACAGATTATGGAGCGGCGATTTACGAAATTAAATATAAAAATAAAATTATTACTTATCACGAAAAAGACTATAAGGCATTTTTAAATAGTTCAAAGTTTTCTGGTAAGACTCTTGGTAGAGTCGCTGGTAGAATTAAAAATGGAATCTTAAAGATAGGTAATAAAACTTATAAGTTAGAACAAAACGAAAAATGTCACACTCTTCACGGCGGCAATAATTGTATTTCAAATAGAGTCTTTAAATTAAATGTTAAAGAAGATAAGAAATTTATTTATTTAATATTTAATTATATTAGTAAACATCTTGAGGCGGGTTTCCCCCATGATGTTAACTTTACTGTTAAATATAAAATTTATAAGAACGAAAATAAATTTGAAATTAATTATTTAGCGATTCCTAACGGATTAACTCCGATTAGTATGTCTACTCATACCTATTGGAGACTTACTGGTAACGATATCTTAAATCATTACCTAAAACTTAACGGTAACGAAATTACTAAATTAGATAATGACTTAATTATGTTAAGTAAGATAAAAGCGAATAAGATTTATAATTTCTCAAAAGAAATGAAAATTGGTAAAGAAATTAAAAA
>JAZLFE010000011.1:0-15581 GCA_045615605.1 Bacilli bacterium
TTTTTAATACAAAATTAATTAATATTTCTTATTTTAAAATCTTTTAATTATAATATTTGTTAGATATATGAAAGCGAAGAAAGAAATTAATTTAGTTAATGGTGGATATCCTCTTCATTCTTTTGATGATATAAAGGATATTTATTCTTTATATATTACTGATAAAAAAGATCGTGAATTAATTGAAAGTGCATATCAATTCGCTAAAAAGAAACACGATGGAGTTTACCGTAATACTGGTGAAGCTTATATTCATCATCCATTAGAAGTAGCGTATATCTTAGCGCGTTTACATGTTGGACCTAAAACCATTGCATGTGGTTTTATTCACGATGTTGTCGAAGATACTGATACTACAATTGAAGATATTGGTAAACAGTTTGGTAAAGAAGTTCAAACAATCGTAGATTCTTTAACTAAAATCTCTCGTTTAAAACTATCTCGTAGAGAAGAAAATATTAATTTCACCGCTGAAGATCACAAAAAGATTTTACTTGGAATGGCCAAAGATATTCGCGTCATTATTATTAAGCTCGCTGATCGTCTTCATAATATGAGAACTTTAGATGGTCTATCTCAAGAAAGAATCGAAAAGCTTTCTAAAGAAACTTTAGAAGTATTTGTTCCTATAGCTCATCGATTAGGCCTATACGCAATGCAAAGTGAGATGGAAGATTTAGCCCTTAAGCATCTTAAACCTGAAGTCTATACCCAAATTCAAAAACTATTAGACTCTAAAATGCGTTATCGTAGAAAAGCGTTAGATAATTTAATGAAGCGTATCGCTGATATGCTCTTTGAAAAGAAGATTAAATTTGAAATTACTAGTCGCGTTAAAAGCATATATTCTATTTATAAAAAAATTTATCTTAAAGGTCATACCTTTAATGAGATATACGACATAATGGCGATTCGTATTATTACAGATACTGTTTTAAGATGTTACGAAATTATCGGAATGATACATGCTGTCTATAAGCCCATCCCGGGAAGATTTAAAGATTATATTGCGGTCCCTAAGGCGAATATGTATCAAAGTCTACATTCTTCAATTGTTACCGGTGATGGTAACTTCTTTGAAGTTCAAGTAAGAACTAAAGAAATGGATGAAATTGCTGAGACTGGTGTTGCTGCGCATTGGAAATATAAAGAAGGTAGTAACAAGACTAGTAAGCAAGAAATGAGAGAAATAGAAAATAAATTACATTGGTTCCGTGATTTTCTTGCGATGAGTGCATCGACTGATAGGGAAAACGCTGAAGATTACATGGATAAGCTTCGTCATGATATCTTTGATAGTAGTGTCTATGTTTTAACTCCTTTAGGTAAAGTCATTGATTTACCAGCGGGGAGTACTCCATTAGATTTTGCCTATAAGATTCATACTAAAGTTGGTGATCAAGCTGTTGGTGCGATTGTTAACAACAACATGGTCTCGCTTAATACCGTATTAAAAAGTGGTGACGTAGTAGAAATTAAAACCTCTCCTAATAGTGGAGGACCTAATGAAGGTTGGCTTAAGATTGCTAAATCCACTAATGCATTAGCGCATATTCGTAAAGCGCTCGCAAAGAAGAATTCCACTCTTCTTAAAGACGAAAGAATCGCGAAAGGAAGAAATTCTTTAAAAGAGATATTTACTAAAAATGGATTTAGTGAAGAAGAAATGCTAGAAAGAATTGATAATCAAAAATTATTTGAAAATTTTGAAGTTAAATCCTTAAATGATTTATTTGTGAAAATCAGTAGTCACAACCCTTCTCCTAATGCCATATTTGAATTCCTTCATTTAAAAGATAAAAGAAGCGCATCAATTAAGTTAGATAAGGCGAAGAAACTTGATGAGTCACCAGTTATTGTTGGAGGCGAAGCAAGAATCGCAGTTAGTTTAGGTAATTGTTGTTCTCCAATTCCAGGAGATGAAATAGTAGGTTACGTTACTAAGGGTAAAGGAATTACGATTCATCGTATTAACTGCCCTAACGTTCAAAATGTTAAAGATAGATTAATGCAAGCGGAATGGAAAGAAGAAGATTATTTATCTAGTTATCCAGTTGATATTGAGATTGAAGCAAATGATCGTAATAATTTATTAACTGATATTATGGCAGTTATCTCACAGCATAAAATTTCAATTACTGCTATAAGCGCTCATCTACATCACGAGAATACGACCACTTCAATTAATGCAACTATTCATGTATCATCTACTAAAGAATTACATGATATATTTAATGTAATATTAAATATCCAAGGTGTTTTCGCGGTTGATCGAGTTATTCATTAGTGCATATAATGCACTCGAAACTATCGTTTTATTTTAAAAATAAATCGTTGTATAATTTAAGTCGAGATTTTTCTTATGGATTTTCAAGTTGTTAAAGGTACCCATGACATTATTAATAAAGAGGCTAGATACTATCAACAAATAGAATCTCTCTTTATTTCTTTAGCGGAGATGTATGGCTATAATGAATTCCGCACCCCAATAATCGAATATAGCGAGCTATTTAAGCGTGATGCTAACGATAGTAGCGACATGGTTAGAAAGCAAATGTATACCTTTAACGATTTAGCAAATCGCAGCATTACTCTTCGTCCAGAAGGCACTGCTAGCGTAGCTAGAGCTATAGTGAATAATAAACTTTATGCTGAAAACGATTTTCCTATTAAAGCTTATTATTTAGGTCCGGTCTTTAGATACGAAAGACCAAAAGCTGGAACGTATCGTCAGTTCCTCCAATTTGGAATTGAAAATATTGGTGTTGATTCAATATATTCCGATGTTGAAACAATTATTTTAAGTTATCGAGCATTAAAAATGCTTGGTTTCGCTAACTTAAAATTAAAGATTAATTGTCTAGGTGATCAAGAATCTCGTGAAAATTATAAACAAGCTTTAGTGAAATATTTCACTCCTTTAATTGATAAGATGTGTCCTGATTGTAAAGAAAGATTACGTCTTAATCCGTTAAGGATTATTGATTGTAAAGTTCCTGAAGATCAAGCATTAGTTAAAGACGCTCCTAAGATGAGTGAATATTTATCTAGTAGTAGTAAAGACCGTTTTGATAAAACAAAAGCTTTACTTGATGAAGTGGGAATTCCTTACGAAGTAGATGAAGGTATTGTAAGAGGTTTAGATTATTATTCTCATATAGTTTATGAATTTACTTATATATCTAAATCAGGATTAAACGTCGGCGCACTTGGTGGTGGAGGTCACTACGATAATTTAGTAAATGAAGTCGGTGGACCTAAACTCGCTGGTGTAGGATTCGCTTTTGGAATTGAAAGAATATATTCTTTATTAAAAGAAGATAATCTATTACCAAAGCTTGATGATGGATTTGATTTTATGGTCATGCCTATTGGAGAGAAGTGTATTCAAAGAGCGTTCATCGTAGCAGATTATTTAAGAATGTTAGGATATAAAACTGAATCTATTATTGAAAATAAATCTTTCAAATCAATGTTTCATAAAGCAGAAAGAAAAGACGCTCGTTATGCGATCTTAATTGGAGAGAACGAACTTAATAATAATGAAGTAATTATTAAGAATATTAAAACACAAGAACAGACTACCGTTAAAAATAAAGATTTAAAGAATTATATTGATTCTTTATTTGATAATGGTGGATGTCATTGTGAAGATGGATGCGATTGTGATTGCGAAGATGATTGTTGCGAAGGAGGTTGTCATCATGGAAAGAAGTAATTATAACGGAAGTTTAACCATTAAAGATGTGGATAAAGTTGTAACTTTAGTAGGTTGGGTTCATAAGAAAAGAAACCTTGGTTCTTTAATGTTTATTGATTTACGTGATCGAAGTGGTATTGTTCAAATCACCGTTAACGAGAATTTAAAGGCTCCCGATATTCGTAACGAATATGTTCTTTGGGTAAAAGGAACAGTTAAAAAAAGAGAAGTAGCGAATAAGCAACTTAAGACCGGAGAGATTGAAGTTCTCGCTAGTGAAATTAAAATTATAAATAAAGCAGAGACTACTCCTCTTATTATCGATGATAATACTGATGCTTTAGAAGATACTCGTCTAAAATATCGTTATCTTGATTTACGTCGTCCTATTAATCAAAAAAGATTACAAATACGTGCTAACATAGTTAAAGCAACTCATGAATATTTAGACGCGCATGACTTCTTAGAAGTAGAAACACCTATCTTAACTTTATCTACTCCCGAAGGAGCAAGAGACTATTTAGTTCCTTCTCGTATTCATAAAGGATGCTTCTATGCTTTACCTCAATCTCCTCAAATGTATAAGCAATTGTTAATGATTGGTGGTTGTGAAAGATATTATCAAATCGCTAAATGCTTTAGAGATGAAGATTTAAGAGCGGATCGTCAACCTGACTTTACTCAAATTGATATAGAAACTAGTTTCCTTGATCAAGATCAAGTCTTAACTATGATGGAAGGTTTAGTCGCACATATTTTTAAGAAAGTAATTAATTATGATATTAAACTTCCTCTTCGTCGTATGAAATACGATGATGCGGTAAGAGATTATGGTAGTGATAAGCCCGATACTCGTTTTGAAATGAAGATTAAAGATCTTAAAGATCTAGTTAAAGATAGTGACTTCGCAATCTTTAAAGATAATAAATTTGTTCGTTGTATTGTTGTTAATAATGTCGCTGATAAAACTAGTAGAAAAGTTATTGATAAATTACAACTAGAGGCTAAAAAATTCTCCTTAAAAGGATATATCGTATTAAAATACGAAAACAATAAACTTGATGGAAGCGCAGTTAAACATTTAAGCGAGTCCGCTATTAACAATATTGTTAAAGAATTAAATCTTAAGAATAATGATATTGTCATTATCGCCGCGAGTAATTCTTATCGTGACGCAAGTTTTGGTTTAGGAGCACTTCGTGCTAGTTACGGTAATGAACTAAAGTTAATTAAACCTCACACTCATGATGCTTTATATATTGTTGATTTCCCGATGTTTGAATATTCTAAAGAAACTGGTAAGTTAACAAGTTGTCACCACCCCTTTACTCGTCCTAAAGATGAAGAAGCGTATCTATTAGATAAAGAACCTGAAAAGTGTCATGCTTCGGCATATGATATGGTAATTGACGGTAATGAAGCTGGTGGGGGTTCTTTAAGAATCTATGATAGCGAAATGCAAAAGAAAGTATTTAAAATACTTGGATTAACTGATGAAGATATTAAACGTAAATTTGGTTTCTTTATTGATGCATTTAAATATGGCACTCCTCCACATGGAGGTATTGCTTTTGGTCTTGAAAGACTTACGATGATGTTAAGCGAGACTAATAACATACGTGATGTTATTGCTTTCCCGAAAAATCTTGCTGCATCTTGCCCGATGAGTAATTCACCTCGAGAAGTAGATCCTGATCAATTAGAAGAACTTGGAATACAAATTGTTAAGGAGAAATAAGATGAATAAATCAATCGACAGTTTATCAATAGCTGCCATTAGAAGTTTATGTATTGATGAAATCAATAAACCTAACAGTGGTCACCCTGGAGTCGCTCTTGGAGCAGCTCCAATGTTATATACATTATATAAATATCATTTAATTAGTGATCCTATGCATCCTACTTGGATTAACCGTGATAGATTTATTTTATCGGGTGGTCATGCTAGTAGCCTACTTTATGCTATGCTCCACGTATGTGGATTTAAAGTAAGCATGGATGATATTAAAAACTTTAGAGTAGTTAATTCTTTAACTACTGGTCATCCAGAATATGGACATACTCCTGGAGTCGATAATACTAGTGGTCCTTTAGGACAAGGTTTATCTCAGGCAGTAGGAGTCGCTTTAAGTGAAGCGCATATTGCCGCTAAATATAAAAATGGTAAGAAAATTATGAATCACTATACCTATTGTATGTTAGGGGATGGTGATCTAGAAGAAG
Organism: Bacilli bacterium; assembly: GCA_045615605.1. Taxonomy (GTDB): domain Bacteria; phylum Bacillota_I; class Bacilli_A; order RFN20; family CAG-826; genus UB1719. The sequence continues at coordinate 5,924 of JAZLFE010000011.1, forward strand.
GTATCTCCCAAGAGGCAATATCCTTAGCGGGTCACCTTAAATTAAATAAATTAATTTGCCTATACGATTCTAATGCGATTACTTTAGATGGTAAATTATCCGATAGTTTTTCTGAGAACACTAAGGGTAGATTTAAAGCCGCGGAATGGAACACTATTGAAGTAAAAGATGGTAATGACGTTAATGGAATTAATGATGCTATTACTTTAGCAAAGAAGAGTGATAAACCTACTTTAATTATTGTTAATACCATTATTGGTTATGGTAGTAAAAACCAAGGTACTTCTAAAGTACATGGCGCTCCATTAGGAATAGAAGATGGTAAATACGCAAAGAAAATTTATAAATATAAATATCCTGAATTTACGGTACCAAAAGAAGTTTATAAAAACTTAAAGGATACGTTTTTTAAACGTGGTTCACTAGCGTATAAAAAATATGAACAAATTTTAAAAGAATATAAATCTAATAATCCAAAAGATTATCAATTATTTATGGATGCTTTCTCTCTTAATGTAAATAAATACATTAAAGATAATATGAAATTTGATCCTAAGTTAAATGAAGCTAGTAGAAAGACTAGTGGTATCTTAGTAAATAAATTCGCTAACGAGATTCCGTTTATGATTGGTGGTGCCGCCGATGTAGCTGGTAGTGTCATGACTAAAATTAATAACGAGACTATGTTATCTAAAGATAATTATGCTGGTAGAAATATTGCATTCGGTATTCGTGAATTTGAAACAGCTGGTATTCAAAATGGTATGTTACTCCATGGTGGACTTCGTCCATATGTTGGCTGTTTCTTAGTATTCGCTGATTATATGAAAGCAGCGATTAGAATGAGTGCAATTTCTAAATTGCCTTCTATCTATTTATTTTCCCATGACTCAATTTACGTAGGAGAAGACGGACCAACACATGAACCAATTGAACAAGTAGCAATGCTACGTTCAATTCCAAATATTCAAGTGTTCCGTCCTTGTGACGCACGCGAAACTTATGGCGCATGGAAATTAGCGTTAACTAGTAAATCTACTCCTTCAGTTATTATCTTATCACGTCAAAATTTACCACTTAATCCTAATAGTTCTGATAAGAAAATGAATAAAGGCGCCTATATTATTTCTAAAGAAAAGAGTAATAAATATGTCACTTTAATCGCTACTGGTAGTGAAGTATCTTTAGCGATGGAGGCAAAAGAATTACTTAAAGGTAAAGTTGATATTCGTATCGTTTCTATGCCTTCAATGGAATTATTTAATAAATTAAATGATAAAGAGCAAAACGAAATATTAGGTAGTAAATACGAAAAAAGAATTGCTATTGAAGCTTTAACTAGTTTTGGTTGGCATCGCTATGCGAAAACAGTTATGAGTATTGATAATTATGGTTTATCCGGTAAAGGTAGTGAGATTGCAATAACATTAGGATTTACTTCTTCTACTTTAGTAAAATTAATAAATAGGATTAAATAATATGGCTAACGAACATCGTTATTATTACATAAAGGATTATTCAACTAAAGGAGAGATGGCAATATCTCATCACGTTTTTGAAAGTATCGCTACTAGCGCAGTTAATAAAATTAAAGGCGCTAAAATTTATAAAGGTAATCCTCATGCTCATAGTATTTTTCATCCTGTAACTTGTCAGATTAAAAAGAACGGTTTAATAGAATTAACTGTTAATATTTCTTTAAAGAAAGGAATTGATTTAAAGTCTACTTGCGAAAAGATTAAAGAAGAAATCACTAATGATTTATTATTAGCAGTAGAAACCGTCAGCGTTAATGTTATCATTAACGTCGCTAATATAAGCGAATAAAGAGGTTATTATGTCCCGCAATAAGAATCATGAATTAATCATGCAAGCTCTATATATAGAACTTACCTATATTGCGATGAAAGAAGAAGTTAATCTTCCTTTAATAATGGAAGAAGTCTTTAAGACTCCTTTTAATGAAATTGATTTATTCTCTCGTGGAGTATTAATTAAAGCAAATAAACATATTGATGAAATCATCAATAACATATCAAAAACTTTAATTAAATGGAAATGGGACCGACTCGCTAGACTCGCTCAAGCTATTTTAATTATGAGCTATGCTCATTATAAATATGTTGAGAAAGTAGATAAGGCAGTTGTAATTGAAATTGCGGTTAAGTTAGCCAAAAAATATCTTGATAAAGATGATCATAAATTTATAAACGGAGTACTTGAAAAAGTATTATGAACGATGTCTATTCCGTTTCTAAATTAAACCATTATATTAAAAGTTTATTTGATTCTAACCTTATTCTTCGTCACGTTAAACTTGAAGGAGAAATTTTAGATTTTAAAGCCTATCCTAGTGGTCATTTATATTTTAATATAATCGATGATAAATCTTCTATTAGCGCAGTGATGTTTGAAAGTAACGCTAGTAAACTAGACTTTAAACCTAAGGATGGAGATAAGGTAATAGTTGAAGGCAGTGTTTCAGTATACGAAAAGAACGGCCGCTACCAAATATATGTATATGAAATGATGCCCTCTGGAGAAGGCGCTAGACTTTTAGCATTAATGAAATTAAAAGCTAAATTAGAAAAAAAAGGTTTATTTAAAGTTGAACACAAAAGAGAAATTAATTTATATCCTAAAGCAATTGGAATAGTAACTGCTAAGGGTAGTGCTGCTGCTAGTGATTTAATCACTAATATATTTAGACGTTATCCTTTAGCGACTATTTATACTTTCTATTCTTTAGTACAAGGAATAGATGCTCCTAAAGATTTAGTAAGAGCAGTTAAAACTTCTTTTAATTATCCACTTGATACTTTAATCATTGGTCGAGGTGGTGGAAGTAACGAAGATCTTAACGCCTTTAATGATGAAGAATTAGTTAGAACTATTTATAGTTCCCCATTTCCAGTTATCGCTGCAGTAGGGCATGAAATTGATTTTACTTTAGTAGATTTTGTTGCAGATAAAAGAGCATCTACTCCTACAGGAGCTAGTGAACTAGCGACTATTGATAAAAGAGAAATTTATGAATCACTTGATAACTATTCATATATTATGAAAGAGACTCTCACTAATCGTATTAAGTCAATTAAAGAAAAACTTAATTATTTAAAGAATCGACCCTTCTTCTTAAATCCATCTAGTATTTATCAAGGTGAACTTAATGAAATTAAATTCTTAAAAGAGAGTTTAAATAATAAAATGAAATTAGTACTTGCCTCAAAAATAAGCGATTTAAGCGCTCGAAAAGAAAGACTACAAGCAATTAACCCTAGTGAAGTGTTAAAACGTGGATTTGCAATGATAAGAGGTAAAAACGGTAAGGTAATTAAGAAAGTTAGTGAAATAAAAGTGAATGAAGAAATCGTCACAACTTTAAGTGATGGTAAAGTTTATTCGAATGTAACTAAAAAGGAGAATCATGTATGAATGAAAAGGAAACAAGCATTGATTTTGAAAAGGAATTAAAACACCTCGATGAAATCGTTGAGAAGATCGAGGGAAATGTTCTTCCTTTAGAAGAATCTATAAAACTTTATGAAGAAGGTAGTAAGATTATTAAGAAGCTTGAAACAGCTTTAAAAGACGCTGAAAAGAAAATGGCGAAAGTAATTGATATTGAAAAGAAGTAAATTATTTTATGAAAGAGCAGGAGAAAATATTTCATATTGAGGATATTAAAGATCCTTATTTTCTTCATGAACTTTCAATTAATCAATTAGAGTATTTAGCCAGCGAAATTAAAGATAAAATTATTGATGCTACTAGCGTTAATGGTGGACATCTATCTTCTAACTTAGGCGTTGTTAAATTAACAATGGCGTTACATCGTAATTTTGATTTTAAGAAAGACAAATTATTATTTGATGTTGGTCATCAATGTTACACGCATAAGATATTAACTGGTAGAGATATAAGTAAGTTAAGAAAGAAAGATGGCGTAAGTGGATTTATAAACTCTAAAGAATCTAACTATGACATATTTGAGGCTGGTCATTCATCTACTAGTTTAAGTGCTGCTTTAGCGTTTGCGATTGATCGCGATAATAAGAAAGAAGATTATAACGTAGTTACTTTAATAGGGGACGCTAGTATCGCTAACGGAGTTAGCTTTGAAGCACTAAATAATATTCCTCATTCATCTCATAAAGTAATCATCATTTTAAATGATAATGGGATGGCAATATCAGAACCAGTAGGGAATTTAAGTAACATATTCCGAAACGTACAAACTTCTAAAATATACGCTCGTTTTAAGAAAGGGTTTATGAATACATTAACCTTCATTAAACCTCTATATAAATTAGCGAGTAAAATTAAAAATTTTATTAAAAGATTATTAATTAAAACTAATATCTTTGATATTATGGGATTTATTTATATTGGGGTTATAGATGGAGAAGATTTTGAAGCGTTAGATAAAGCAATAAAAAAAGCTAAGAAGACCGAAGGTAGTGTAATAATTCACGTTAGAACGATTAAAGGTAGCGGCTATCCATTTGCTGAAAATGATCACCAAGGTGATTGGCATGGTGTTACTCCTTTTAATAAAGAAACTGGTAAGCCACTTAATGAACATAGTAATGAAATTACTTGGTCAAAATTATACGCTAACTTTATTAAAGATAGATTAAAAAATGATCCTAAATTTTATTTAATATGTCCTGGCACTTTAGTAGGTTCAGAACTTTATGATTTACATAAACTCTATCCTACTAGAGTGATTGATACTGGAATTAGCGAAGAGCATGCTTTTATCTTTGCGAGTAATTTAGCAAAACTAAATTATCATGTTTGTGTTTCTATTTATTCTACTTTCATGCAAAGAGGATTTGATCAAATCTCTCATGACGTTGCAAGAATTCATTCTCCAATTACGGTATTAGTCGATCGTAGTGGACTTATCGGCAACGATGGAGAAACTCATCAAGGAATCTATGATTCTTCTTTCTTACTTGCAACTCCTAATATTAATGTTACAATGCCAGGTAATGCAAACGAGGCTTATCAAATTTTTGATAAATCATTCTCTAATAAAGAGGCTACCTTTATTCGCCTACCGAGAAGTTATATTAAAAATATAAATGTTGATCTTAAGTATCAACTTAAAGAATTTAATGTGATTAAAAGCGGTGAGAAGAATGTTGCGATTATTGGAGTGGGTCCTTTAGTAAATGATTTATTAGAACCATTAATTAAAAGCGATGTTACTTTACTTCAAACTGCAGTACTTAAACCAATTAGTAAATCATTAATTAATGAATTACTTACTTATAATAATATAGTGATTTATACTCCATATGAGATTACTAACGGTTACGGGCTGTCTTTAGAACACGAATTAATTAAAAATAAATACAAAGGTAATATTTATATTAAGGCTATACCATTAAAATTTATCGCTCATGCGGATATAAATGAGCAATTAAGTGATTTTGATTTACTACCAAATCAAGTCGCTAACTTTGTTAAGAATATTAAAAAGTAGTGCAATTATCTTAATCTTAGTTAACATAATATTGTATGTCTAGAGTGATAATGCATGTTGACTTGAATTGCTTTTTTGCTCGTTGTGAGCAAATAAAGGATCCTACATTAGTTAATAAACCAATAATGATTGGTAGCTTTGGACGTAAAGGAGTAGTAGCGACTTGTTCTTACGAAGCAAGAAAATTTGGTGTGCATTCTGGAATGCCTACTTTTAAAGCTTTAAGTCTATGTCCTAAAATTATTATTAAACCAGGAGACTATCATTATTACTCTTTAATGAGTAAAGAATTTTTTAGTTATTGTCATAAATTTACCTCGAAAGTAGAAGAGGCGAGTATTGATGAATGCTATATGGATATCACTGACATTATTAATAAAAATAATGTAAATGAATTTTTAATCAAATTCCAAAAAGGATTATTTAATAAGACAAAATTAATGTGTTCAATCGGTATTGGTCCGACTAGATTTTTAGCGAAAATGGGTAGTGATTATAAAAAGCCTATGGGGATTACTATCATAAGAAAACGTGATATTAAATCTAAGATTTATCCTTTAAAGATAGAAGACTTTTATGGAATTGGAAGTAGAACTACCCCCACTTTAAGAACTATGGGGATAAATACGATTGGAGACTTATCAAATTACTTAAATAATAATAAAGAAAATGCTCTTAAATTTTTTGGTAAGTATTATTACGATATTGTTTCTTGCCTTAACGGTAGTAGCGATGATCATCTTTATTTAAATAAAGAAGATCCTAAAAGTATTGGTAATTCAATTACTCTTATGATGGACACTAATGATGAAGAGGAAATATTTAAGGCTATCTCCTTAATGGCGAAAGAGGTCGCTACTAGATTAAATGCAAATAAAATGAAAGGTAAAACAATCCAATTAACAATCAGAGATTCTGACTTTAAGACTAATTTAAAGTCTTATACATTAGATAAAGCGATTCATGAATTTAAAGATATTTATCAAACATCGATTAACTTATATAAAAAATATTTTAGAAATATAAACATTCGTTTAGTAGGAGTTACTATTTCTAATCTATCTTCATTAAATGAAGAGAACGTTCAATTATCGTTATTTGAAGATACCCCTATTGATAAAATCAGTGATGTAATAAATAATGTTAATCGTAAGTTTAATAAGAATGTAGTAGGTAAAGCCTCTTATATATTAAAAGAGAAAAATTATGAACATCGAAGAAGCCATAAATAAATTTAAAGAGTATCTTTATGTAGAAAGAGGATTAACTAACGACTCTATCCTCTCTTATCTCAATGACTTAAAGCAATTCTTTATATTGTATAAAGATAAGAAAGATACTAATGATTTATATCCTACAGATTTAAGAGATTTTTTATCGGTTGAATTAAATAAAGGGCATAGCGCCTCAACTGCTTTAAGAAGATTATCTTCTTGTCGAGCATTCTTTAATTTCTTAATTCAAGAAAATATTATCGATATATCTTTAGATAAAGTGTACGCTCCTAAGCCAATTAAACATTTACCAAATGTTTTAACATTTGAAGAAGTGGAGGCAATACTTGATGCTCCTGATACTAAGAAAGATGAAGAGTATCGTGATAAAGCAATGCTTGAATTAATGTATTCTTCAGGATTAAGAGTAAGTGAGCTAGTTAATTTAGAATGTAAAAACGTTAATTATAAAAAGAATTTTATTTTAATAAAAGGTAAAGGACAAAAGTATCGAATTGTTCCAGTAGGAGAATACGCAATAGATTGGGTAAGTAGCTATTTTAATAACGTTAGATGTTATAACAATGGTAATAAGTCTAAGTTCTTATTTTTAAATCGCTATGGTAAACCATTAAGCCGTCAATATTTCTTTAAAAAGATTAAAGAGTACGCTCTTAGAGCGAATATAACTACTAACGTCTCTCCTCATATCATAAGACATTCTTTCGCAACCCATATGTTAGAAAATGGAGCTGAATTAATCGCTGTCCAAAAGATGTTAGGTCATGTGAATTTATCAACCACACAAATATATACACATGTTTCTACAAAACGAATTAAAGATGCGTATGATATATACATTAAAAATAAATAAATATATAATATTTAGCGTATGAAATATAAAAGAATATTTATTATTGTAATGGACTCATTAGGTATTGGTGAAATGCCTGATGCTAATAAATTTCACGATGAAGGAAGCAATACTTTAAAACATATTATTGAAAGCGCCGGTAAGATCAATGCACCAACATTAGAAAAATTAGGAATGGGAGACTTTGTTGATATTGGTTTTAACAAAGTTAAGCATCCTAATTCTTATACCGCTGTTTTAAAAGAAACAAGTAATGGTAAAGACACTATGACTGGTCATTGGGAGATGATGGGGATTAACACAACCGTTCCATTTCAAACTTTTACTGATACTGGTTTCCCTCAATCTTTAATTGATGAATTAAGCGAGAAATCTGGATATAAATTTATAGGTAATTACGCTAGTAGCGGAACTAAAATTTTAGAAGTTTTAGGAGAAGAACATATGAGAGATAAATCTCTCATTTTATATACGTCTAGTGATTCAGTTTTACAAATCGCTGCACATAAAGATGTAATATCCGTTCCTGAATTATATCGTGTTTGCGAAATCGCAAGAAAAATTTGTATGAAACCTGAATATTTTGTAGGAAGAATTATTGCTCGTCCATTCATAGGAAAAGATAAAACTTGTTTTAAAAGAGTTACCGCCGAACGTCATGATATCGCAGTTTCTCCATCTAATATAACTACATTAGATATATTAAAAGAAAATAATATTCTTACTCTAGGAGTAGGAAAAATTGGAGATATTTTTAATCAACAAGGAATAACTAAATCGATCAAAAGTAAGAATAACGAAGACGGTATGAATGTCACTATTAATGAATTAAAGAATAATCCTAGTAATGGATTATACTTTGTTAATTTAGTTGAGTTTGATAGTGAATATGGCCATAGAAGAAATGCGCCAGGATATAAAAAATGTATTGAAGATTTTGATGTTCAATTAAATGAATTTATCAATAATATGAGAGATGATGATTTATTAATCATCACCGCTGATCATGGTAATGATCCTACTCGTCCTGGTAGTGATCATACTAGAGAAAAAGTTCCATTTATCGCTTATTCAAAACTTATCAGTGGGGGACATCTTATTAGTGAAAGAAATACTTTCGCTGATATCGGTGATTCAGTATTACATAATTTCTCACTTACTAAGAAACCTCACATGTTAGGCGAATACATTAAAGAATTATTCTAATAAAACATAATCATATTATTTGTATATAAACCTTAGTTGTTTTAATATATTGGTATGAAAAAAGGGCTACTTATAATAATAAGTTTATTATTTATAACCAGTTGCGGTAATAACGGTAGTGGTTTTAAAACGATATGTCCCGTTGGAGCGCCTTCTATTTTTTTCTATAAAGAAGGTAGAAATGATAATTTTGTTACTAATAGTAGTACGCCAATTATTGCTGGTCAATTTCAGACCAATAATTATGATGCAATAGTTTTTGATTCTACTGGAGGATTAGATCAAATTAAAAAATATCCTAATTCTCCTTTTCGCTTTGTTAGATTATTAACAACCGGTAACCTATATTTAGTTTCTACCGATAAAACCGATATTCCTAGATTAAAAGATAAAGTGTTAGGATTTCCAGCTATTGAATCTGGTGTTCCTCACTTAGCGCTAAATTATTATCTAAAAGATAAATGTAGTTTTAGCGATACTGTCGAATGGAAAGATGGAGTTCAAAGTGTTTTAACTGATTTTATAAAAGAACAAAAGGGTTTACAGGAAAAACATCAATACTACCTATTTGCAGAGCCTATCCTTACTACATTAGAACAACAAAATTATAAATTTACTTTTAAGAAAAAAATAAGCGATGATGATGCTGTTGGAGTAATTCCTCAAGCTGCTTTATTTATAAATATAAATACTTATGATAAACATCCTAACGAAATAATTTCTTATGTTACTGATATATCTAGTAGAGCAGAAACAATTATTAAATATCCTTTATTAGTTCAAGACACCTTAAAACGTTATGGAGAACAAAGAGTAAAAGATCTTTACGGTTTTTCTTATGATATTGTTGAATCAGTTCAAAAAGATAAG
>JAZLFE010000012.1:0-4947 GCA_045615605.1 Bacilli bacterium
ATTTCTGCTTTAACTCGTCCTACTACTAGATTAGTGAACGCTATTATTTATGCTTCAGTAGCACTTTATGGAACCTTATGGATTGCTAATAGCATTGATAATATAGCGTTAAAAATTGGTACTTTAACAGTCTTCTTATCTTATGCAAGTCAATACACTCGTCCCTTTAATGAGATTAGTGATGTCGCTAGTGAACTAGCGAGTTCATTCGCTTCTTTAAAACGAGTGCTTGAATTAATTGATGAAAAAGAATTAAATGATGAATCTAATTTAAAAGAAATTAAATCTGATGTTGGTGAATTTGAGATGAAACACGTTAATTTCTCTTATACAAAAGATAAGCAAATCTTAAAAGATATTAACTTTAAGGCAATACAAAATAAGAAGATTGCAATTGTAGGTAAAACTGGATGTGGTAAAACTACATTAATTAATTTATTAATGAGATTCTATGATATTGATAGTGGTGAGATTATCTATGATAACGAGAATATAAATAATATTAAACGAGATTCTTTACGTAGTAATGTTGGTATGGTTCTTCAAGATACTTGGTTATTTAAAGGAACAGTTAAAGATAATATTAAATATTCTAAATTAGATGCTACTGATGATGAAATTACTACTGCTGCTATTATGGCAGGAGCGCATGATTTTATTATGAAGCTTCCTAATGGGTATAACACGATTATTGATGACGATGATGGTATATCAGTAGGGCAGAAGCAATTAATTTGTATCGCTCGACTTATGTTAGAGTTCCCTCGTGTATTAATCTTAGACGAAGCGACTAGTAATATTGATACTAGAACCGAAGTTAATATTCAAAAAGCCTTTAATTTAATGATGGAAGGTAGAACATCAATTGTAATCGCGCATCGATTATCTACGATTAGAAATGCCGATTTAATTCTTGTTATGAAAGATGGAAGAATCATTGAAAGTGGTACGCATTTAGAATTAATCGCAAAGAAAGGTTACTATAACGAGTTATACAATTCTTTATGATATTAATGCTATAATCGTTAGTATGAAGGAAAATAAATCAATTAAATATCCAAGCTTAGATAAACTTTTAAAAACCACTCAATTTAATTTTAGTGTTGATAAAACTCACTCTAATAAGAAATATACCTTTATTAAAGTTAATTTCGCTATTTTAAATAAATATTTAACTTATTATATTTCTGTTCCTACTAGCGATGAATATATTAAAACATCTAAAGCATACATGAAAAATTTAATTGACTCTAAATCATTTACTAAATATATTATTAAAATTATTCCGTATTGGGAGATAGAAGAATATGCATGTAGACTATAATACTAAAGGCACTTGTAGTGTTAAAATATCCTTCGATTTAGAAGGAGATACTGTTCATAACGTTAAATTCTTAGGCGGATGTCCAGGAAATTTAGCGGCGATTTCTAAATTATTAGAAGGTAAAAAGGCTGATTATATTATTAAAACTCTAAAAGGTAATAAATGCGGTAATCGCCCTACTAGTTGTGCTGATCAATTAGCGTGCGCAATTGAGGAGCACCTTAAATAGGCCCTCACTTGCAAAATATAGTCTTATTGATATAATCAATAAACAAAGGAGAATATTATGGATAATAACAATCAAACTATTTTAACGAAAGATGGCGCAGAAAAATTAAAAGAAGAACTTAATCGTTTAATTAATGTTGAACGTCCTCAAATTATTGAAGCTTTAGCAAGCGCTAGAGCGCAAGGCGACTTAAAAGAGAATGCTGATTATGATGCAGCAAGAAACCGTCAAGGTGAAGTCGAAGGACGTATTAAAGAAATCGAAACTATTTTAGCGAATGCTAAGATTGTTCGCGAAGCGAATAATAATGATAAAGTTGTCGGTATTGGTTCTAAAGTTACTATTAAAGCCAGTAACGAAAGAAGTGAAGATGTTTATACTATTGTAGGAACAGTTGAATCTGATCCTATCAATAATAAAATCTCTAACGAATCTCCATTAGGTTTAGCCTTAACTGGTCACCGTGTAGGAGATGAAGTTGAAGTTAGAGGAAAAGTAAATTATAAAGTTAAAATTCTTAACATCCAAAAGAATAAATAACTTATAATAAATTTAGAAGAGGAGATTAAGTCTAACTAGCTAAGAGAATTCTAGCTTGGTGAAAAAGAATCTAGTTAATTAATCAGGTCGCTTCTAATTAAATAGAGGAATCTCGTGATTCTCGCGTTAAGAGATAATTAATGAAGATATATCATATTGATATATAAATTAAGGTGGTACCGCGATTAATTCGCCCTTAGCCATCTTTTTTTATTTATTAGGAGGTTAAACTTATGTTAGAGAAAAGATACGATCATAAGAAAGTAGAAGAAGGTAAATATGATTATTGGCTAAAGAAAAATTATTTCACTAGTCATGATTTATCTAAACCCGCTTTTTCTATTGTTATTCCACCTCCAAATGTTACAGGTAAATTACATTTAGGGCATGCCTTAGACACAATTCCTAGTGATATTATTATTCGTTATAAGAAAGCGAAAGGATTTGATACGATGTGGTTACCGGGAATGGACCACGCTGGTATAGCGACTCAAGCTAAAGTCGCAGAACGTCTTAGAAAAGATGGTATTGATTATCACACTTTAGGACGCGAAGGCTTCTTAAAGAAAGTATGGGAATGGAAAGATGAATACGCTGCTACGATTCATTCACAATGGAAAGCTTTAGGGTTATCACTTGATTACACTAAAGAGAGATTTACTTTAGACGATAAACTTAATAAATGCGTTAATAAAGTATTCACTACTTTATATAATAAAGGACTCATTTATCAAGGAGAGAAGATTATTAACTGGGATCCTGTTTTTAAGACCGCTTTAAGTAATGTTGAAGTAGTTCATAAAAACGATAAAGGTAAATTCTATTATTTTAAATATCCTATTTGTGATTCTAATGATTATCTAACCGTAGCGACTACCCGTCCTGAAACGATGTTTGGTGATGTCTCCGTTATGGTAAATCCTAAAGATCCACGTTATCAAAAATATATTGGTAAATATTGTATTAACCCCGCTAATGATGAGAAATTAATTATTTTAGCGGATGAATACGTTGATATTGAATTTGGTACTGGTGCGATGAAGTGCACTCCCGCGCATGACCCTAATGACTTTAATTTATCCATTAAACATAATCTTCCTCGTATTATAGTGATGAATGAAAGTGCTAAGATGAATTCTAAATGTGGTAAATACGAAGGATTAGATCGTTTTACTTGTCGAGAACAATTAGTCGAAGATATTAATAAAAAGGGCTTATTAATTAAGATTGAAGATATTGAACACGAAGTTGGTCACTCCGAAAGAAGTGATGCGGTAGTGGAGCCTTATTTATCTAAGCAATGGTTTGTTAAGATGAAACCGTTAGCGGACGCAGTTATTAAATTACAAAATAGTAAGAAGAAGATTAACTTCTTCCCAGAAAGATTTTCTAAAGTAATGATTCAATGGATGGAGAATATCGATGACTGGTGTATTTCTCGTCAACTTTGGTGGGGACATAGAATACCAGTTTATTATAAAAACGATGGCTCTATTTTAGTAAGCGAGAATCCTCCAATAGATATAGAAAATTATAGGCAAGATGAAGATGTATTAGATACTTGGTTTTCTAGTGCGCTTTGGCCATTTTCTACCTTAAATTGGCCTGATGTTAATGATCCTGATTATAAACGTTATTTCCCAACCTCTTTAATGGTTACTGGATATGATTTAATCTTCTTCTGGGTATCACGTATGGTATTTGACTCACTAGAATTTACTAAAGAGCCACCATTTAAACAAATATTAATCCATGGATTAATTCGTGACTCTAAAGGAAGAAAAATGTCTAAGACATTAGGTAACGGTATTGATCCGTTTGATGTAATAGAAAAGTATGGTATTGATGCGCTTAGATATTTCTTAACTACTAACTCTTCTCCAGGACTTGATATGCGTTATGATGAAGCTAAAGTAGAAGCTAGTGCGAATTATCTTAATAAAATCTGGAATTCCGCTAGATATGTTCTTGATATCTTAGGTAATGATTTTAAAGAGAAAGATATTCCTTTTAAACAATTACCCGCGATGGAGAAATTTATTATTTCTCGTTTAAACGAGACTATTAATAATGTAACTAAAAACATGGAGAAGTTTGAACTAGGCGCAGCGTCTACTCATTTATATAATTTCGTCTATGATGATTTTTGTAGTTTTTATTTAGAGATGAGTAAACTCACTAATACTAAAGAAGAGACTAAACAAACATTATTTAAAGTACTTAAATCTATTATTTTAATGATTTATCCTTATACTCCATTTATTACAGAAGAGATTTATCAAAATCTTCCTAATCACAAGGAAAGCATTATGCTAGAAGATTACCCTTCATATAATGAAGAATACGTTGATAAATTAGCGTTAGAACAAGTTAATTTACTTAACAATATGATTAAAGATATTCGTAATTATAAAGTAAGTAATAAAATCGCTCCTAATGCAGAAGTAAGTCTCACTATAGTAAGCAAAGATAAATTATTTGATGGATTTACTTCCTATTTAAAACGCTTTAGCTTTGCTAAAAAAGTAGAATTATCTAATAGTCTAACTAAAGGTGTTAGCTTTACCTATCCTAACACTACTTTAATAGTTGATGTCGCGATTGATAAAAACGAATTGAAAAATCGACTCACTAAAGAATTAGAAGATATTAACAAAGAGATAATTCGTAGTGAAGACTTATTAAATAATAAGAACTTTATAGCGAAGGCTCCAAAAGAAAAATTAGAATTAGAAAAATCTAAATACGAGAAACATAAATTAACTAAGAAATCTTTAATAGAAAAATTAGCTTCTTTATAAATTTATAATTTTCTTATTATCTATTAACTCGTTTTAATAGGTGCGTAACTTTT
>JAZLFE010000013.1:0-10010 GCA_045615605.1 Bacilli bacterium
CTGTCGCTCACCTTCGGTTCCGGCCCTCCTTTCCTCCATCCGCAGGAAGCAATGGAAAGACAAAGGAAGAGTAATATCAGACTTCTTGAATTCATTTTTTATTGATTTATTGGGCAAAGGAACCAAAAATTATTTAAAAAAGAGGTAAAAATATGAAAAAACAAAGACTTAAACAATTGTTCTATACTCAAGGAAGATTTGGAAAGGGTTATAGAGAAACTTTAGATATAGATAATCCCTATTTATATGCGCGAGGGCATTATCCCACTAAACTTACAAAAGAAGACATGCCTGAAGATTATATAAAATTTTTTAGTAGATCAATTTGGTATATGACAGGCTATATTAAAACATCAGGTATTGTTGATTTATACTATACCTATGCTCATTTCAATCATTTGTTTAAAGATGATTACATTTATATTTCATACAAAAAGAAAATTACTCTTAAAAAGGATTCTTTCGGTTGGTTAGAACCAGATAATTATGATTTAGTTGTTTGTGGTAATGATATAATCGACATACTTTTAGCAGCGAACAAATACTCACATTTTAATATAAATAAAATAAGAGAAAAAATTGAAGAAAGAAGGCTATATTTAAAAAAGCATTATCCTGATTATTATTCTAGCATTGGACTGGAGGATCGAGATATTATCACACAATGGATTGAAAAAGGCTACGTTGATAAAAAATTAATAGCAGATGATTTTCCGATTAAAGTTAAGCATAAGCACATGGAGGTTGAATAATATATGATTTATATTACCGGAGATACTCATGGAGATATTGATGTATCAAAATTATCTAAGTTATCTAATTTGAAATTAACTTATTCTGATACATTAATCATTTTAGGCGACTGTGGTATATGTTTTATACCATCTCATTTTAAAAGCTATTTATTTATATATCAAAAAGTAGGATGCACAATAATATTCCTTGATGGCAATCACGAAAATTTTGATATGTTAAATGGATTTCCGATTAAGGAAATATACGGGGCTAAAGTTCATCAAATTGATGAGCATATATTTCATGTGCTTAGAGGAGAAATATTAAATATAGAAGGGAATACCTGTCTATGTATAGGTGGCGCTCATTCAATAGACAAAATGTATCGTATTGAAGGAATCTCTTGGTGGCAAGAAGAAGATATCACTAAAAAGGATATTGATAACGCTTTAGACAATCTAAAAAAATATAATAACAAAGTTGATTTTGTATTTACTCATTGTACTGATAGTAAAACAGTACAAAAGGCTTTTGGTTTTGAAACTGATAATTCAACTTCACAATTACAATTTATTGATTTATTAGTAGATTATAAATATTGGTTATTTGGTCATTATCATTTTGATGTTACTATCAGTGATAAAAAGAAGTGTCTGTATCAAGAAATTTATTATATAAAAGATAAAGCCTTAATTAAATTATAAGTACTAAAGGTTCTTTTTCTTAATAAACTTAGTGAATAGATTTACTAATATACCTAGGATTAATGATGTTGCAATCGGAGTCATAGTAAATGATTGATCTTTGTTATCTATTGTATAAATAATATTAATCACTAATCCTCCAATACCAGTGATTAATATAGTTGCGAGTGTCATTAAATTACCATTATCTTTTAGATTTATTTTTTGTAGTATCATTAATCCTGACAAGGTTAAATAACCTATTGCTACAATACATATACCACCAATAACACAATTTGGAATCGTTTGTAGTACCATTGAAAATGGTGCTAAGAAGGATAATAAGATACAAAAACACGCAGTGGTGAAGGTGGTAATAACCGAGGCATTACGAGTTAACGCTACCGTAGCGATACTTTCTCCAATAGTGGTGTTTGGGCACAAACCAAAAGCGGTACCGCATATAGATCCTAATCCATCGCCTAATAAAGTACGATGTAGACCAGGCTCATCATTGATTAAATCGTGATTAATAACCATTGATATATTTTTATGATCAGCGATATGCTCAGCGAATGTTACTAACGCTATAGGGCAAAACGCTAAAGCAATCTTTAATACTCCTATACCATTAAGTATTTGGACATGTCCTTTAGTTACCTCAATAATCTCACTACTAAAATTACCTGTTACTAACTCTTTTATACCTTCTACTAGGCTTATTCTAGGTATCGTAATGAAGGTTTTAATATCAATCTTAGAGAAACTATTAACTAAATTATCCCAATTTATTATCTTTAAATATTCTACTTTAGTAGCGATTCCAATAGCGGTGAAGATACTGGCAAATAAATAACCGACTATTATTCCTATAACAAAAGGAATTAATTTTAAATTCTTAAAGCGTCTTTGGGTAGAACAAAATATTACCGTAAATAATGTGATAAGACCACAAAGTATAGCAATAAAATTATATTTATTAGAAGGATCATTAAAGTTATTACTACTAGTTAAATAAGTAATAACCTGTGGAGCAAGAGTAAAACCAATTAAACATACTACTGGTCCAATTACTATCGCTGGCATTAATTTATTAATCCATTTAGTGCCTACAAATTTAATAATTAACGCTAATATTAAATAGATTGATCCAGCGAATAAGCTACCTACTAATACTCCCATATATCCATAGGATAAGGCGGTAGGAAATGCAACAGTAAACGCAAATGAAGAAGATAAAAATAAAGGTGATTTACCTTTAGTACATAATATATAGATAATCGTACCGATACCCGCTCCTAATGTAGCAGCAGGTATTTGAATCGGTAGTCCTATAATTGCAGGCACTACTATAGTCGCAGCTAAAATAGATAGTAATGTTTGCAATGCGTATAACAATAAATTTTTAAATTTAGGGCGATCATTAATGTCATATATTAGACCAACATTATCATTTTTTTCCATAATTATAATTATTATCTTACAAAATAGAGCAAATATCTATAATTCTATTAATAGAATTAATGTTTATAGGTAAATTAGATTTAAAATAGAATCAATGTTCCTTATTTTTATAAATTTATAGATACTGCATCTATTTAAAAGATAGATTGAAATAATAGATATTAATCTATGATGATTTATATTAAATAATAGTAGTAATTTTAATTAAGTTAAAAGATAATATTTGAATATGGAAAATATAGATTTTGTAACTAAAAAGAAAAAGCGTTTATTTGATAGGCGAGACGGAGTACGTATCAAAAAGACTCCTATTATTAATCGATTAATGTCTGGTCTATATCCAAATAGATGTGATTGTGAAATCTCTTCTATTCGCTATTTTGATATTACTAAATTGATGGAATATATAGATAGATATAACCTTACTCATCCTGATGAACCGCTTAAATTCTTTCAATGTTTTGTTACCATTTTAGCCCGTGTTATTAATGAAAGAAGATATCTATTAAGATTTATTGCTAACAAAAAGATATATGAACACGATGAAATTAAAATATCATTTATCGCTAAAAAGAAATTTGAAGACTGCGGAGAAGAACAAGTTATAACTTACTTAGCAAAACCAGAACATAATGTCTTGGATGTAGGACGCTATATAAATAAAGAGGTTAATGCTTTACGCAGTGAATCGGTTGACAAAAATCGTCCTCCTAAACCCTCTGACATACAGAATATTCCAGATTTCTTTGTTCATATATTTACTGCTTTTTTGCGTTTTATGAATAAGCATTTCGCTCGCTTTATGCCAAAGATGGCTATGAGAGAAGATCCATCTTTTTCTACTGCATTAGTATCTAATTTAGGATCTATAGGTTTAGACGCTATTTATCATCATTTAAATAACTACGGTTCCTGTTCAATGATGTTTACTCTTGGGGTGATAAAATTTGAAGAGCATAACATCGATGGACTTAGAAAATATAAAACTCTAATTGATATCTCATCAATATTTGATGAAAGAATCGCTGACGGATATTATTTCGCTCGTACGTTTGATTTAATTAATCAATACTTAAAACATCCAGAATGTTTATTTATCCCCTTTAATAAAAAGGCCCTTTGATGTATTCTTGTCTATAGGATATATGAATAAATTTTCTTTATTTATACCCATCATATTTATTAGTAGTCTTTATTCATGCAATAAACCCATTGATTATACAGTAAATAATGAAGAATTTAATAACGCAATTAAAATGGATAATATAGATTGTATACAGGCTAATTATTCTTTTTCTGATAACGAATCTATTTATCAACAATTAGAATGTTATCCTCGATTAGTGCATAAAATCGAATCGTATCCTAATTCTTATTATGAGTATTATATAGATAGAAGTTTAATTGATACATACACTATGTATAGTAGAGAAAAGAAAGATGATCCTCTTATTAGTGAAATTTCTAGTAAAGAAAATTTTGATTTAATAAGAGAAGAAATAATTCAATTCTTAGATGTAGAAGTTGAGTATAAGAATTTAAAATATGATGATACTAGTAAAACATATGTAGCTAAAGTCAATGTAAATCCTCCTAATAACGAAACAGCTACTTTTATCTATAAATTCGAAAATAAAAGAATAATATCTTTCAAACGTATTGTTACAGGACTAGAAGATACTTTAGTAACTTATACTTATAATCAAGAAACACCTAAGATTAAATAATCTAATTATTTCTTATTTATATAGTTATAAATATCCCAAGAGATAGTATTAAATTTTGTTTCTTTAACTGGAACTATAATAGGATGCTCAGTCCCACCATTAGGACCATGCTGACACATATATAATTGGTGGTTATCATTAAAGATCATACTATGACCACCTTCAACTGAATCTATATCATACATACCTTTAGCAAATAATAATTGATTATGTTGAGTCCAAGGACCTAATATTCCATTATCGCTAGTCGCATATCCTGTCGCATAGCCTTTACCATTACCTTGTGACCAAAGCATAACTAAACGTCCACTAGTTAAAGTATAAACAAAGCATCCATCAGTAACTTCTGCGTCACTTGGTGCCCAAGGTGCATTATTAGCTCTAAATAATAAAGTATCACTACTTTCATCGATTCTAGTTAAATCGCTATTAAACTTTACCGCATTGAATGTTCCTATCTCATCTGGTTGAGACACCCATTCATTAACATACACTAACCAAGGTTGACCATCTTTATCTACATATAAAGTACCATCAATAGTGTTTCCTGCAGGTTTACCTTCTTTATCAAAAGTAGAGTAGTCATAAGTAATATGACCAGGATTAACTTCATTACGAGGATTACCCGATATCATAGTAAAAGGACCTTCAGGAGAGTCGCTTCTAAAAATAGTTACTCCTCTTTGGCCAGTCGCCTTACTATTAAAGGTAGTAAACATATAATACTTATCTTTATATTTATGTACTTCAGGCGCCCATCTATTTTTCTCTATATCAGGATATAAGGATTCTCCTTTCTTATCTTTTTCAGGTACGACTACTCCAATATTCTTCCATTCTCCTTTTAAGGAAGTGGACTTATACGCTCTCCAGTCAATACCATCCCAATAAGAAGTACCATATAGATAATAAGCATCGTTAGTCTTAACAATAAATGGATCTCTTATCTCATGAAATTTATTATCAGGATCTAAAGGTAAAGTAATATCGATTATTACATCATCTTTTTTACACTTACCTTTTATTACTTTACCTTTAGGGAAGCTAATCCCGTTATTGCCGTATTCGGTTAATAGATGGTCTACTGCGCATAATCTAGCCATATAAGTGTCATAGGCAATAATTAATTTATTATTATCTTCTTTAATAATATATCCATCTTTATCTAACTCATTAGACAATGAAGCGCATTCGCTTCTATTCATATCAATTACGATTTCTTTATTATGTTTTGCTGGGTCTTGTCCATCTACTATTGGTAAAGAATAGTGATTGTAGTATCCTAGTGCTTCATTTATTTCATGAGCATAACTATAGTCATCTTCTTGGGTATTTATTACTATGTAGTAGTCACTAGTGATAGTTAATTTTTCATTCATACTACAACTAGACGTAGCCATACTAGTAGCGCCTAAAGTAGTACTTAAAGTAAAAATTTTTAATAGTTTATTGTTCATAGGAATAGTCCTCGTTAATCTAATTAAATTATAAATTATTAAAACGAATTAGAAAATTATATCTTAATGATTTAAGTAGAATGTTGCTGTAGTTAATATTGAGGATTCTCAAATTGAGTCTAAAGGTACAATAGCATATAATTTAAAACCTGTTACTGTAAGCACTCAAGATGAATTAGATAAAGCTTTAAAAAATAATCAATCTAATCCTGACGATGATGTAAGTTTTATTCGTTTAGCTTCAGATATTACTTATGCATCTAACACAACTATGACTTTATCTGGAATGAAATGTATCGATTTAGGTGGTTATAAACTTTCGTTTGATGATTCTTTTGCTAAAAAAGAAGCAATTAATGTTGGTTCTGATCAAAGTCTATTTATCTTAGATTCTCAAGGAAGCTTAGATAATAACTCTGGTATTGATTTGCATGATTCCTATATTAGTATTGCTTCCGATACAGCCGCTGAAGGAGAAGATTATCATGCTGCAAGTCTAATGGTTAATGGTGGTAAGATTACTCAAACCGTTAGTGATCCTGAAAACTACAATGCTGCTATTCAAGTTATTGGAAATGTTAATGGTGATGATATTTATAGTTCTAACTTCGTAATGTATGGTGGAACAGTAGAATCTAAGATGATTAGTGATAATGTTAAATCTAGTACCTGTGTTACCTCTTATGGTAAAGGCGCTAATGTTAACATCGTTTATGGATCATTAGAATCTGATGGTGGTTGTATCGCATTTAATCCAGGTGCTGGATATGAAAATTATGGCGGTACTTCCTTAACCATTAATGGCGGTCACTTTACTTCTGGAAGAAAGGTTTCGACTCCAGTTATTGAATATGGCGAAGATGTTACTATCGCAATCGACGGTGGTACATTCACTGGTAATACTATTTTAAGTATTAAAGAAGGCAAAGTAGATATTAATAACGCTACCTTTAATGCTATTGGACAATATCGTCCATATTACTTTGGTGGTGATGGTTCTGCTATTAACATTTATTCAGGTGGTAAGGCGCTTAATATAATCGTTACTGATTCTATTATTTATTCTAAATTTGCTTATATTGTTTCCACCCAAGAAAATGCAAAAGCAGAAGTTAATTTAAATGAAGGTACTTATTCTTACTATAAAGATGGTATCAATAATGTCCTTAGCAAAAATGTTAAGCTTACTATTAAAGATTTAAGTAATTTCACTAAACATAGTCTTTAATTACTTTACTTTAATTATAAATTTAATAATATTTTAATTATGTCGTTATTTAAGGTTACGGATTTAATGTTTAATTATGGAGATAAAGAACTCTTTAATCACGTTAATTTTCAACTTAACTTAAATGAACACGCAGTACTTGTAGGTCAAAATGGAGCAGGTAAAACTACTATATTAGATTTATTATCTAAAAAACTAATTCCTGATAAAGGTAGAGTAGAATGGACTCCACATGTAACTTATTCATATCTAGATCAACATTTTAAGATAAATGATAATATTTCTATTAAAGATTTTTTAGAAGATATTTATAAAGATTTATTTAATAAAGAATCTCTTATGAATGAATTATTTATTAAGGGGAGCGACCCTTCAAATAATAATTATTTAAAAGATCTCGCAAGAGCGTCTTCTATTAATGAAGAATTAATTCGCTTAGATTTCTATTCTATTAAAGAGAAGATTAATAAAGTTATCACGGGACTTGGCATTCCTACTGATTATCTATCTCGCGAATTAATTTCTTTATCTAGCGGTCAAAGAGAAAAAGTATATCTTGCGAAAATGCTACTTGAAGAGAAGGATGTTCTTTTACTTGATGAGCCAACTAATTATTTAGATGTAGAACACGTTAAATGGTTAACTAATTATTTAATTAATTATCCTAAAGCTTATTTAGTAGTATCACATGATGAAGATTTCTTAAAAGAAATCGCTAATGTAGTATTTCATTTACATAATAAGATTATTGACCGCTATAAAGGTAATTATGATTATTACCTTACTCAATCTAAATTAAGACTAGATCAATACGAGAAGAATTACGAAGCGCAACAAAGATATATTAAAAAAGAAGAAGATTTTATCGCTGCACATATAGTAAGAGCGACTAGTTCCCGCGCAGCGAAATCTCGTCGCAAACGTTTAGAGCATCTAGAGCGACTAGATAAACCAGTGGATGATACTAATAGAGTGATATTTAATTTTCCTTATTCAGGAGATATCGGGGATAAGATATTAGAGGTTAATAATCTAGTTATTGGATACAATAAGCCTTTATTATCTCCAATAACTTTTGATATTAATAAAGGTGAGAGAATTGCTATTATTGGTAAAAACGGTATTGGTAAATCTACTTTAATTAAAACGTTAATAAATCTTATTCCCTCTTTAGGAGGATCATTTAAATTTAATGATAAGATTAAGATTAATTATTTCTCCCAAACGGAATTAGATGATTTATCTATTACTCCAGTAGATTTTATCTTAGAGCACGCTCCAAAATTAACTCCTTTAGAGGCGCGTAGTCTACTCGCTAGATGTGGTATTAAGAAAGAATTAGCGATTCGTCCTTTATCTACTCTCTCTGGAGGAGAAGAGGCGAAGACTCGTTTAGCGTTATTAACGCTTAATAAGTCTAATATATTAATATTTGATGAACCTACTAACCATCTTGATGTATTAAGTAAAGAAGCACTTAAAGAAGCATTAGATAATTATGAAGGAGTAATAATATTAGTATCGCATGAAAAAGAATTTTATGAGGATATAGTAGATTTTGTTATTACTCTTAAATAATCTTGTAGAAATTATCTTTACTTTTAATTATTAGCAATTAATATTTTATGTATGAAAAACCTTAAATTATTATCTCTTATAGGATTATCTTCTATCCTATTTTCTTGCGGAGGCAAAAACATTATTGATGTAAAAAATCAACAGATCGGTCTTTGCCTTTCTTCTTATTTTGATGCTTATGCAAGACAACCTGAAGCCGCTGAAAATTTAAATGAAGCTAAAAAACTTTTACTTAGCGCTTTTTATAATGTTAGTAATGAGGGTTCTTATTATGGATTAGGCTGTCTAGGCGGTGCTAAGGATAAAGCAAGATACTCTGAACCTGGGAGTGGGATATTCGATGCTATTGCTCGTCAACCCGAAGAATTTAATAAATTTAAAGAGACCGAAAACAATACTATTAACTATATAACCAATGCTAAAAGTGAGACTAAAGCAGAAATGATTGGATACGCTTCGTCTTTTTTGTGCGACGCAATAGCGCGCCAACCTGAAATATATGAAATAGAAGATAAAATTGATTTAAAAGAATCATCTGAACTTATAAATAATTATATTATTAATAAATCTGATAATAGCGCACTCGCAATCGGCTATGCCTCAAAGGGATTTTATGATGCATGTGCTCGTCAACCTGAATCCATGGAAAATATGTGGACTGAATTTAAAAGTTATATCGATACTCTTAATTAAATTTTATTTAAAAAAATCCCTCTAATCCTAACCTAATTAAGGCTAATATTAGAGGGAATTTTTTAAAATGGTCGGAACGACGAGATTCGAACTCGCGACCTCTTCCACCCCAAGGAAGCGCGCTACCAAGCTACGCCACGTCCCGACACGTGTTATATTCTAATATAAGTTAAGAAAAAATTCTTATTATTTTATTAATTTAGATATCTATTCATTATTGCTATCCTGTGATAGTATTTATTTATAAACGAGGATTAGTTATGTTAGGAACTTTATTTATTATTCCATGTCTATGTTTCTTATCACTATTTATTTATAGTGAATATAAAGAGAAATATATTTATGCAGTTATATTTAAAGGTTTAGCATCTCTTAGTTTCTTAGCTTGTGGATTATATAACGCTAAAGATATTCTAAATAATAATTTAGTCCAATTAGTTCTTAT
>JAZLFE010000014.1:0-7930 GCA_045615605.1 Bacilli bacterium
TAT
Source organism: Bacilli bacterium (assembly GCA_045615605.1). GTDB lineage: Bacteria > Bacillota_I > Bacilli_A > RFN20 > CAG-826 > UB1719. Next base: position 4 of record JAZLFE010000014.1, read on the forward strand.
TTATCTAAAGAAGTCATATCTATGATTCGTTTTATGAAAGTAAAAGATTTAAATAAATTGATTGAAATTGAAAATGAATCTTTTTCTGATGGAAAATATAATAAAGATCAATTACTTTATGAATATAAAGAGAATCCATTCGCTAAAATTTTAGTTAATGAAGATGATGATGTTAATGGATTTCTTATTTATATGATTACCTTTAATAGTGCGACGATTGTTCAAATTGGAGTCGCTAAAAAATTTAGAAGAAAAGGTATCGCTACTAAATTATTAAATACGATGGATGAAGAATTAAATAAAAAAGGATACGGAGAAATAGAAAATATTACATTAGAAGTTAGAGAGTCTAATACTAATGCAATTAATTTATATTTAAAAAATGGATACAAGCAAAACCATATCAAAAAGAAATATTATGATAATGGCGATAACGCAATATATATGATGAAGGTGTTGTTATAATGGCATTAATATTAGCGATTGAAAGTAGTTGTGATGAAACTAGTGTAGCAATCATAAAAGATGGCAAACTTTTAAGTAACGCTGTTGCAACTCAAATAGCAATGCACCGTAAATATGGTGGAGTAATGCCTGAGATTGCGTCTCGTTTACATAACGAAAATATATGTATTGTTCTTGATGAAGCGCTTAAAGAGGCAAAAGTTAAATTAGAAGATTTAGATGCAGTTGCAGTTACAAGAGGTCCAGGATTAATTGGCGCGCTTCATGTTGGATTGCAAGCTGCTAAAACAATTGCCTTAATCTATAACATTCCATTAATTCCTGTACATCATTTAGCAGGTCATATATACGCTGGAGAATATATTGCTAAATTTAAGTATCCACTTTTATCTTTAGTTGTTAGTGGTGGGAATACTGAATTAGTGTTAATGAAAAAACACTTAGATTTTAAAATTATTGGTGAGACTAAAGATGATGCTATTGGAGAATGCTTTGATAAAGTAGCAAGAACTTTAGGATTACCTTATCCTGGTGGTATCCCAATTGATAAGCACGCTAAACTAGGTAAGCATACTTATAAATTACCTACTCCATTACAAGGTAAAGGTTATGACTTCTCTTATTCTGGATTAAAAACTTCAGTAATTAATTTAGTTAATCAAGAAAAGATGAAAAATCACAAAATTAATATTGATGATATGTGTCGTTCTTTTGAAGATACTGCAGTAGATATGGTAGTAGATAAAACCGTTAAGGCTGCTAAAGCGTTTAAAGTTAAACAAGTTGTATTAGCAGGAGGAGTTTCTGCTAACTCATATCTTAGAAGCGAGATAATTAGAAAATTAAAAGATAGTGGTGTAGATCTCGTCTTACCTCCATTATGGTGCACTACTGATAACGCTGCTATGATTGCTAAAATCGCTGAGCATTTATATAAGATTAAATTATTCGCTCCATTATCTCTTGGAGTGGATCCTAATTGGAAAATAGATAAATATAAAGAATTTTAAATTAAACTGCAAAATACGGTAATGTGGGATTCAGCAGTTATTGTTCCGCCGACAATAGAAATTAATCTTGATCCGAAGAGCGACTGCATTTTTGTCTTAAACGCTGACCAATAAGTGCTGGAAGTGCTTGATAAACTAAGTGTAAAATCAGAAGAAATACCGCTATTGTATATTTTTGTTGCCAATGCCTCAGCATCTGAATTGGATTTTAGGTTGCAACTATGAGCGCTATCGAATTTATCGAGGTCAAATAAATTAGATAATTGTTTTGTAGCACATTGCGATTTATCAATTAGGTGATCGTTAAAGTCGTTTTCTTTTGCGTATTCTAATGCCATTTTTTGAGCTTCTTCTTCTGAATGCCCTTTTGCTATAGCACTAGCGTACATTAATTTGTATGACCTATCATAAAAATATCCGTCCATAGTCATAAATGCATCATAATCAAAATAAGAAGTCTTAGCGTCTAGTTCGACATTGCCTGGTGTTTTAGTTTTAATCCATGTTGGGCATATTAAATACCATTTTCCATCTAGATCATATTTAAAATAGTTCCACGCATGTCCTGATGTTGTCTCGCCTTGATCATCGTGGGCAAATCCAAAACCCCTGACACAATTAAGACCTTCGATACCTGCCATAATAGCAAGCGATTTAGAAAAGCCATCACATACAGCGATTCCGCTATTTAAGAAAACGCCTTCAGCGTAATAAGAAGAATACAAATGGAAATCATCGCTTTGATCGATAATCCAATAATCATAATGTGTTTTATCTACTAGGTATTCTGTTAACGCTCGCATTTTTTCGTAGTTATTAGTTGTTTCAGTTCCAAAGGCATCAAGACAATATTCACGTGCTTTAGAATAAATTGCTTTTGCGCTATCTAATTCAGGAGTATCTATTCCTTCAGGAAAAACTGGTCTAAATCCGTGCTCTAGAGCAAAGAATAAACTATCAGAATTATAAACTGTCAGTGATTGTGGAACATCATCAATAAAGAAATGATCCTCAGTCCTTTTAACCATGTTTGCATGCCTCATTTCATAGTTAGCGTTCTTAATATTTTCATAATATGACTCAGGATGGTCAGACTTAATATCTACTTTTGTTTGTCCAATGCCGCTTTCAGTATATAGTAACAAAGGGTTTGCCTCTTTTTCTTTTAAATTTGTATTTAATAATCCTGTTATTAACCCTGATGTTTCCATATAATCTTGTATAAATTTATAAATAGGCTTATTTTCATATTCATCTGGGATATCAAAATTTGGTGTTATAGAAAAATTGAAACAAGGTTGCCCAGATACAGTTATTGTCTTATTTCTTGCAATGGCAAAATCAATTGACTCCGCTAATTCATTCATTGAAGTTGGTGGATGAACTTTTATTGTTTTTGTATATGTTTTTATTGAATCAGTAATTGTAATGTCAGCGCTTCCTGATACATTTCCATATTTAGTTTGTACTTGAACGCAAGTATGTTCTTTATCAACCCAACAAGTTAATAGATCAGGATTGCTGCTTGTTGCAGTAACTTCAAGATTAGATACTTTAGTGTCAGATGGTTCATAATCTATTGCAGTTGATCCATAAGTAACGATATCGTCATCTACAGGATCATATACTACAAAATCTTTATAGTATCGAGGAAAGACTTTAATTGACTCAGTAATTTTGACATCATCTGTCATTATTTTATGAGTAAAACTAGACCAGTATAAGAATTGAAAATCTTTTATTTCTGGTGCATTGGGCTTTGTGACTTTTTTCCATGTAACTCCATTGTCCACACTAGTTTTAGTCATTAGAGTAGTTTGATCATTTTCATAGAATGAAACAGTAGGACGAGGTTCATATTGTTCATATTGTGCATAAAAAGTGATATTTGAGGTTATGGTTATTGTAGATGGATCAACTATGTACAACCCTCCTTCTGTTTTTGTCCAATTTTTAAATGTGTAGGTGTATTGCTCTGTAGCTTCGTGTGTGATGGTCTCTTTTTTAGGAACATTAGTCGGTTTCTTACCAGCTACAACTTTTTCAGTCACTCTATCTTCTCCGTTAATTTTTCCTCCGTTAGCATCATAGGTAACAGTGAAAGTAGTACTAATTGGATATTGTGTATACTGCGCATAAAAAGTAACGTCCTCATTTATTGTGGTTTGACTCGGATCAACAACTTGCCCTCCTTCTGCACTAGTAGACCATCCTATAAAAACATATGTATATTCTAAGTCATCATCTTTTTTAATAAGTTCGCGATTAGGGACGTTAACGGGTTTATTTCCCTTATTTACTTTCTCGGTAGTGGTTTCTTGACCATCAATTTTTCCGCCATTGCCTTCATAAGTAACTACATAAGTAGATGCAATAGGAATTTTGTCGTATTGAACATAAAAAGTCGTATTTTTGTGTATTACTTCGTTTTTAGGATTAACTAATTCAGATTCATCTTCGTAACTATAAGACCAACCTTTAAATTTATATGTAAATTGTTCATCGCTATCTCTTTTTATTTGCTCCTCGGTGGGAACGTTTATTGGCTTTTCTCCATCAAGAACAGCCTCTTTATCTTTTACTTCGGATGCAAATTCTCCACCGTTAGGGTTATAAGTAACAACAAAGGATTTATCACCGCTATTAAAATCACAACTAGCTAATAGCATTGATGCCAACACTAATATAAACCCTTTCTTTTTCATAATTTCGTTTATATTTTAAAGTAGTTTGAAAATAAATATAAGTTATTTTTAATATATAATTGATATGATATGGAAAAAATTCTTCATATTTCAAATTACTATCATCCTCATGTAGGAGGAATTGAAACGACTGCGGAACGTATCGTCGATATTTTAAAGTCGACTAATTTATACGAACAAAAAGTAATTTGTTTTGGAGATGGACCTAATATTGTTAATGATATTGATATTATTCGTTTACCGTATTTACTTAAAATATCTTCTCAAGCAATTTCATTTAAATACTATAGAGTTCTTAAGAAAACAATTTGCGATTTTAAACCAGATTTAATTATTCTTCATACTCCTAATCCATTAGTAGAACATTATTTAAATCGTTGCCATTTCGAAGGAAAAATAATCGTTTATCATCATTTAGATATATATCGTCAAAAGATATTAAAACATTTTGTTAAACCTATTACTAATAAGACTAATAAAAGAGCGAATATTATTATTTGTTCTAGTGAAAAATATATTGATGGTAGTAAGGAATTAAAAAAGTATAAAGATAAATGTAGAGTTATTCCTCTGTGTTATAAGGATGAAGATTTAGCGCTTAATGAAGAACAATTAGAAGAAGTAAAAAAATTAAAAGAGAAATATAAAGGAAAAACCATTATGTTTTATTCCGGACGTCACGCTCGTTTTAAAGGCGTACGCTACGCTCTTTGGGCATCGAGAACATTTGATGATATTGTCTTTTTAATTGGTAGAGTTGGTCAACGCCATTTTATGATGGATAGACAAATTAATTATTTTAAAAACGCTGAATCGTTAGGATTATTAGAGCGTTCTCAATATTTAGTTTATTTACATGCAGCAGATATATTTATTTTCCCAAGTATAACTAAAAACGAATCTTTCGGAGTTACTTTACTTGAAGCATTAGCGCTAGGTAAACCATGTATTACCTTTAATATTCCTGGTAGTGGAGTGAACTATGTATCACTAAATAATATCACCGGAATAGAATGTGATAATCGTAATGTAATTGAATTAAGAAAAGCAATTCAAAAATTAAAAGATGATCCTATATTAAGAAAAACTTATGGCGAAAATGGAATAAAACGCGCTAAAGAATTATTCTCTTATAAACAATTCGCTGATTCTTTTATCTCTTTAGTGAGTGAAATTTTAAATAAATAATATTTTAGATAGTATAATTCTTGGTATGGAAAACTATCGTGTTCAAGAATTATACGCCATAGTTTATGGCAAGAACAAAGACCTTATAAATGATTTAAAAGAGGTTTATTTAGAAGGCTGGATTAAGACTAACCGTAATAACGGTTCAATCGGATTTATTGAATTTAATGACGGAACTAGTTTTAAGAGTGTTCAAATTGTTTATGATAATGCTAAAGTAAAAGATTTTGATAAATATAGTAAACTCGCTACAGGTGAGGCAATTTCAGTCTTAGGAGACTTTGTTTTAACTCCAAACGCTAAACAGCCATTTGAAATTTCTGCTAAAGAAATTAATTCTATTGGTTCTTGTTCTAGCGATTATCCGTTACAAAAGAAAAGACATACATTTGAATTCTTAAGAGATATCGCGCATATTCGTCCAAGAGCGAACACCTTTAACGCGGTTAACCGTGTTCGTAACGCGCTAGCGATGGCGATTCACACTTACTTCCAAAGCGAAGGATTTATGTGGGTACACACTCCGATTATTACAAGTAATGATGCTGAAGGCGCTGGAGAAACATTTGATGTTACTGTTGGTAAAGATCCAACTAAATTCTTTGGTAAACCAGTATGCTTAACTGTTTCTGGTCAGCTTCATGTTGAAACCTACGCGATGGCATTTAGAGATGTATATACTTTTGGTCCAACCTTTAGAGCAGAAGAATCTCATACCACTACGCATGCATCTGAATTCTGGATGGTCGAACCAGAAATTGCTTTTGCAGACCTTGAGGATGATATGAACTTAATTGAAGCCTCTTTAAAATTCTGTATTGATTATGTAATGAAACATTGTCCAGATGAAATCAATTTCTTTAATACGATGATTGATAAGACTTTAGTCGAGAGATTAACTCATGTCTTAAATAGCGAATTTAAACGACTTGATTATACCGATGCGATTAAACTTTTAGAAGAAGCGGTCGCTAAAGGAGTTAAATTTGAAAACAAGAATATTAAATGGGGCATGGACTTACAAACTGAACACGAAAGATATATCACTGAACAAATTGTTAAAGGTCCGGTATTTATAATTAATTATCCTAAAGATATTAAAGCCTTCTATATGCGTTTAAACGATGATAACAAAACGGTTGCTGCCTGCGATTTATTAGTACCACAAATTGGTGAACTAGTAGGCGGTTCTCAACGTGAAGAACGTTATGATATCTTAAAAGAAAAGATGGATAAGATTGGAAATACTAAAGGACTTGAGTGGTACCTTGATTTAAGAAAATATGGTGGTTGCCCTCATGCTGGATTTGGTATTGGATTTGACCGCTTATTAATGTATGTTACCGGGATGGCAAACATCCGTGATGTTCAACCCTTTCCTCGTACACCAGGAAAGATTTTATATTAATTATGAATAAAGACGACGAGTTATTAAATTTATCTCCAGAAGATCAACAAGCTTTAATAAAAAAGCGTTCTCGTCGACGCCTTTTTAATGTTTTCTTAATTCTTAATTTAAGTTTGATTGGTTATATTATTTATTCTTTAATTATGATATTCACCCATTTAAATTAGTGGGATTATTTGAATTATTATTACTATTATTATCATTAAGATTTAATGGTGATATTGGATTCATATTATCTAGAGATGGATTAAAGATTGTTTTCGCTAACTTATTAATTCTAAAAGTTCTTGCGATATGAGCCTGGACGCTTACTAAATACCAAACGCCTCCAATAAATAGAGAGGGAACAATTATATAACTCGCCCACGCTGCCGCTTCGAAGTGAGGAGTATTTAATATCGGAGGCCAATTACCTATTATTCTCATGCCAAAGAACATTACGTAGATACTAGGATCGTTAAAATCCCATAAGAATAAAATGGTTCCAAAACCTTCTTTCTTATAATCAAATAATTTTAATAGCCAATTACGAGTTATCGCTCCATAAATAATATAAATAAAAGCGGCAAATAATAATATCGCCATAGGAATAATTGATTGTTTAGCGAATAATCGATTATTCTTTTTAGTGGCGAACTTTTTAAAGTCTCTGGCGTTAGTAATTACTTTAGCAGCAACTACATCATGCATCATAATACCAGCTTTTTTCGCCTGGCGTTTCATAGTTCTTTCTACTAATAGTCCAATATAACCCACAATAACAAAAAGTAGGATTAATAATATTCCTAATGCAATAAGAATTCGTTTATCGTTTTCGGTTAACGCAATCAATATTCTCATAACGAATTATTACCCTCACTAGGATTATTCTCATTATTATTAATCGTAATATTTTGATTAGGATCAATATTTTGATTATTGTCGTAAGGTTCTAAACTTAATATTCTTTTCGCTTCAATATCTTCTGGAAAATCAGCGAAGAATTTTTGTCCTTTAAAGAAAGAGATAATTCCTTTAACTAATTCAACAAAATAAATACCTAAATTAAAAATTGCCCATAAAGTAAAGAAGGCAAGAATAAAAGGAGAAACTAATACATATAAGATGCCTAAACCAAATCTTTTAAGAAAGTCTAACATAGTCTTTTCTCT
>JAZLFE010000015.1:0-7048 GCA_045615605.1 Bacilli bacterium
AGAAATAAGTATATCAGTAGGATATTTATCCTTTTTCTTTACTGTTACTGAATTAACCTTATTATCTTTTATATCAATTATAGTTACTTCACCGTTTTTAATAATTTTTACGCCTTTAGTTATAAGATAATCGGCGATTACTTCATACATTTGTCCAGGACCATATTTAGGATAAGAGAAACTACCTACTAACGATCCCTCTTCTTTTTGATTATCGCGAATAAAAGATTTTTTAATGACGTGATTAATTGCTTTCTTTAATGATAATCCTTTAACTCTTTGATATCCCCAACTAGCGTCTATCTTACTAGGCTCTACTCCCCAGAGTTTATAAGTGTAGTTATAAAAGAAGAAATCATAAAAATATTTACCAAAGCGATTAATATAAAAGTTTTCTAGATTAGTGTTATCTAATTTAAGTGATTTTCTATGTAGGTAGCTAAATCCGGCCTTAAAGGTGTTTTTTATTCCTAAATTTTTAAATGTTTTAAGTGAGATACTTAAAGGATAATTAAAGAATTTATTTAAATAATAAATGTGAGAGACACGTTTTCTTTTTAATATCATCGTTAATTTCTTTATTATTAATCGATAATATTAATTCGTTTAAAGGCATTGAAGAAATAAGTATATCAGTAGGATATTTATCCTTTTTGTTTACTGTTACTGAATTAACCTTATTATCTTTTATATCAATTATAGTTACTTCAGCGTTTTTAATAATTTTTACGCCTTTAGTTATAAGATAATCGGCGATTACTTCATACATTTGACCAGGACCATATTTAGGATAAGAGAAACTACCTACTAACGATCCCTCTACTTTTTGATTATCGCGAATAAAAGATTTTTTAATGGCGTGATTAATTGCTTTCTTTAATGATAATCCTTTAACTCTTTGATATCCCCAACTAGCGTCTATCTTACTAGGCTCTACTCCCCAGAGTTTATAAGTGTAGTTATAAAAGAAGGAATCATAAAAATATTTACCAAAGCGATTAATATAAAAGTTTTCTAGATTAGTGTTATCTAATTTAAGTGATTTTCTATGTAGGTAGCTAAATCCCGCCTTAAAGGTGTTTTTTATTCCTAAATTTTTAAATGTTTTAAGTGAAATACTTAAAGGATAATCAAAGAATTTATTTAAATAATAAATGTGAGAAATACGCTTTCTTTGTAATAAGATATTGTCATTATTTTTATTAGTCTCATTTATTAGCGGGAGAAACCTCTCCCATAATTCATTTACCTCTTTATTTTTAGAAAAGAATCGATGACCGCCTAGATCAATAATATTTCCGTTATAGTATTCGTTTCTCGCTAATCCACCGATATAATTACTCTTTTCTAAAATAGTAATATCGTAGTTATTATTACTTTCTAATAATTTATATGCGCTAGTTAATCCAGCGCATCCCGCTCCAATAATAATAACTGAGACTTTTTTCATGAAATAATTATCGCATTATTTAATTATTATTAAATAGAAATCTTTTTCTTGTGTAGAAATTATAAAATAACGTAATTAGTGTTTTTACTATGAAGGCTAAAGTAAACCAATAAAATGTCGCATGAGTTAATACATAAGATATCCAATAACCAATTTTATAGAAGAATCCTAATCCTTCTGGAATAACTACATTCATCCAAGTATCGATATTAATATTTAAATTATTTAATAACGTAACTTTAAATATAGACATAACTCCTATTCCAATAAGTAGACCAATCGCACTTAATAAAGTAAACAAGAGTAAATGTTTCGTTGTCTTACTTTTCATTCTTTCTTTATCATAATCTTGGTAGACCCAATTTCTTGATAAAGGATATCCTACTGTAACATTAGCAATAAACCCTATAGTAGTAGCAATGATAATGCACCAAACACTACTTGAGGCTAATCCCATTTTTTGTAAGATAAACGAAGTTAAAAACGTAAAAATAAAATCTACCATAGTAGTGATAAAACCGGTTATAGTAAATCTAATTATTTCGTTTTTATTTGTTCTCACAAATATTATTTTATATGATTTTTAATTTTTAAAATTCACAAAGTGTGTTACACACTTAATATGTTATTGATATAATGTAATAGTCTTTGATATACACGAAAGACTATGGTGCTAATGGTCACCCGAGATAATATACCGGTTAACTCGTTTAAATCCGGATATTGAATTAATAAATACATATTTATCTGATATCTTTTTGAAAAATGTTTTATAAGATTATTTTTTAAGTTTATTTTAATTTGATCACAGAAAGATTTTTTATTGAAACTTATTAAACTTTAGTTTATTATTACTAAGCATGATTTTTCATGTTACGCGTGGTCCGCTACCAAAGTCTAGGCAAGAACACGAAGTGAATAATTTGTCTAAAAGGAGGAAGAAACATGAGTAACAAGAATTTAGTGAATGAAATTGCGAGTAGACAACTCAAAGATAACATTCCTGATTTTAAAAGCGGTGATACCGTTAAGGTTTCAGTTAGAATTACTGAAAACAATAAATCCCGTATTCAAGTTTTCCAAGGCGTCGTTATGCAACGTCGTGGCTCTGGCGTAAGTGCTACCTTTACCGTAAGAAAGGTCAGTAGTGGTATCGGTGTGGAAAGAACTTTCCCACTTCATTCACCTGTTGTGAGTAAGATTGAAGTCACAAAGCATGGTAAAGTAAGACGTAATAAGATTACGTATTTACGTAAACGCGCAGGTAAGAGTGCTCGAATTGAAGAGAACTTATCTAAAGAAGATAAAGAATAAAACGAAAGCGGACTCAAAAAGTCCGCTTTTCTTTTTAATATTTATTAAAGTAAAATAATTATTAGTTTTATGAATGTAATTCATTGGTATCCAGGACATATGAAAAAAGCCTCTAATAAATTATTAGAGGATATTAAGCTTGTGGATTTAGTAATTGAGTTAGTGGACGCTCGTGCACCTATTCACACCATGAATCCATTCTTTAAAAGTATTGGTATTAATAAACCGCATTTATTAGTATTAATGAAAAGTGATTTAGCGGATACTTCTAAAATTAAATTAGATGATAATTCTATTTTAGTAAATATAAACGATAAGAAATCACTTAACGATTTAGTGAATCGTATCCTAAAAGTAATGGAAAAGAAGAGAGAAAAAGAGATTAAGCGTGGTATTAAACCTTTACCAATAAAAGCGATGATTATTGGGATTCCAAATGTTGGCAAATCTTCTTTAATTAATGCTTTAATGCATAAGAAGATTACTAAAGTTGAAAATAAACCCGGATTAACAAAAAATAATCGTTGGATTAACGTTAATAATAAATTTTATTTATTAGACACTCCTGGGATATTGCCTACTGATTATTTAGAATCTAATTACGTTTTAGCACTTATTGGAGCGATTAAAGTTGATTTATTACCGATAGTAGATTTATCTGAATTTGCGTACCAATATATTATTAAAAACTATCCTAATTTATACATTAAGCGTTATGGTGAGCTTAAGTCTAATTCATTAGACTCGTTTAAAGCAATAGCAGATAAATACCAAATTAAAAACGATAAGACCATTAATCAAGAAAGAGCAAGATCATTGTTCTTAAAAGATATTCGTGATGGTAAATTAGGTAGATTATATTTTGATTAATATGCTAGATTTTGAAAAGAAATATTATTCAAAAGATATCCAATATATCGCCGGTACTGATGAAGCAGGTAGAGGACCAATAGTAGGTCCAGTAGTCGCTGCAGCAGTAATCTTTCCTAAGGATTATATTAATGAAGATATTAATGATTCTAAGAAATTAACCGCTAGAAAAAGAGAAGCATTAGAAAAGATAATTAAACATGATGCTTTAGCATTCGCAGTTACTTTTATAAGCGCAAAAGAGATTGATAAGATTAATATTTACGAAGCATCAAGAAAAGCGATGCTTACTTCTTTACATAATCTTAAAGTTAAATACGATATGGTTATTACTGACGCGATGCCTTTACCAAGTGAGAAGGTTAAAGTAATTCCTTTAGTGAAAGGAGATGCTAAATGTTTAGCGATAGCAGCTGCATCTATATTAGCTAAGGTAGCACGTGATCGTTATATGGATAATCTTGATAAAAAATATCCTCAATATAAATTTAAAAATCACAAAGGATATCCTACTAAAGAGCATCTCGCTTTATTAAAACAATTTGGGCCTATAAAAGAAGAATATCGTTACTCTTATAAACCCGTTAAAGATTTAAGTTTTGTTCAACTTAGTTTACTTGAAAATGACTAGTGCGTAACTTTTACGTTTTTACTCATTTTTCGTGTAAAAAATTATATTTTATTAATAAAATATAAAACAGAATTTTCGTCACATTTTTCTCTTTTTTTGCAAATAAACTAATAGGGGCATTTTACGCCCTTGGAGGTTATTATGAAAGAAAGAACAATTCAAAAAGTAGCGGAAACTTATCACCATCTTTTGCGGGTGAATAATTTCTTTCCTGACTACAACCAAGAACTAGAATTTTATGATGCGGTTAGTTCAGCGTGTCGAAAACACTTACCTTGGGAAAAATTTATTTTAGCGGTGGAGACGGCTTATTTTGCTATGCAATATCATCTACGCAAAATTATCAAATGCGAATACTTTTATCAAAACTATTCTTTTTGGTGGGAAGAATTTTATAGTAGAAGACAATATAAACGTTTTAAGCAAGAAGCGATTGATTGTTTTTACGAAAATTTAAAAAAGACTAACGCACTTACTAAAAAAGGAGAACTTAATTATGAAAAAAATATTTAAGTTAATGTCTTTACCAATCGCTCTTACTTGTATGAGTGTTAAATTAAATTCCCCGCTTGTTCAATTTGTTGCATTTAGTATATGCGATGAAAAACCGGAACAAGATACTTTTCGATTGGTTGCCTACATTGATATTTTATACACTAGTAAAGATAAAACGATTTATTACGAATATAACTGGATTGATGCAACTGGGGAGCCTCATTTCTGTGGTTGCAGTATGATTGTTAGCGTTAAAGAAAAGAAAAATGCTAAGCTTGCTGTTAGTAATGAAATTAATGTCACTGAATTAAAAGAATATTCTCCAATTAAGTTTACTTGCACAACAAGTATCACTAACGAAGATAAACACGTTATTGAAATGGACTACAACACTAAAACTATCGATGAATTTACTATAAGCGAATCGTATAATAACAAGGAATTATCTACTGGTTATATCAAAGAGAGCACTTTTATTGATCCTAGTCTTGATTATCACTACGAAGATACAATCACTTTTCTCAATTTTGAAGACTTAAGGGTTAATGACATATATTACGATATTGATTTAAGTTATCTAAGATTTAAGTATCGTAATGGTTTAGACAATATTTTAAAAGGCGATTTTAAATTTGCTTTTTATGATAGATATAATTTATTCCCTGACTTTCCAATTGGCGAATCGATGTATCGATATATCCCTTTAAAATTTAATGTTAATCAAGATGAGTGCTATTTTACTTTCGATGTTCCTCTTTTTTATGATCCTAATACCCATGATTGTTCAACGATTCAAAAAGAAGGTTATCTATCTACTAGTAATTTAATGCTTCCTTTTAATAGTGCAGCAGAACTTAAATTCTTACCTTGCTATATTGAACTTAACGTTCATTCGCATACAAATTTTAAAATCACTGGCAAGTTTATGATGACTTACTTAAAAAAATATTTCGGTGATTGTGAAGATAGCGAATTTTGTAACGAGATTCATCAAGATGAAGAAGTCAATATTCGTGAGAAAGTTATTGAGGTGGAAATATGATATTAATGATATTTTCGTTATTCGTTATTTCTATATCTTCAATTGCGTTATTTTCTACGACTACTTATCAAGCGATTGATAATGCATTCACTAGTCTAAATTATACTTTGCCTGATTCTTGGATTGTCTTTGATGTAGAAGAGAAGTTAGATACTCCAATGTATGACACGATGCTAGTAGAGTCTACTTCTATTCAACATCTAAAAAATAATTTATCGCATTATCTAAATAAATTTAATATTGGTTTTTATTATTTTGATGCGAAGAGTAAAGAAGAGATGGAAGATCGGTACGTTACCGGCGTAAGAATTTCACTAAGGGCTAAAGTGCCTTTTTCGTCTGATTATTATAAAACCACAACATACCAAATAACGGAGGATCCTTATGAAATTTGATTATGTTATTTATTTATTAGTTAGCTTACTTTCTAGCTTTGCTAGTTATTACTTAACTAACAATATATTGTTTTTAATTGTTACACTCTTTATTTTTTTAGCGTTCTTTTTAATTTTTGAACTCTGCTTCTTTAGAAAGGAGAAAAACAAAATTAAAAAAGGAAAAGATTTAAATGTCTTTATTCATGATTTTTTCTTAACCTATTGCGTTAATTTTTCTATTGAAGAGGCAATGCAAAATGGCAGCATAAGAACATCAAAAAGTTTTCAAGAGAATCTTAAAATGCTAGATGAATTTAAGATGATGGAGAAATTAGAAAAACTCACTGATTATTTTTCCTCTTCCCTATATTTTTTATTTTTAAAAACAGTTAATTATTGTGAGAATATGAGTGAAGATCGAGTTAAAACTATATCATTTTTACTAGAAGAAAATAATCGTTATATTTTAAATGAAAGTAATTTAGAAAAAAGAATCGCTAAAGCATTCGGAGAATTCGCAATTCTTTGGATTATTTCATTTTTAATATTAATTATTCTTCGTTTTTCGATTAATAACTATTTCGCTAAATTATCTACTAATATCATCTATTTATCTGGTATTGCAATTTATTTCTTATTTTTCTTATTTTCAATTTATTTATTTATGCAAGTTACATTAGGGAGGATTAAAGATAATGAATAATAATGTAAAAAACATATTTAAAAAGGCTAATTTAAATTTTAAAAGTGAACTAATATTTTTATTACTAATTAATGTTATTTTAATTGCCGGAATGATAGTAACTTTTATATTCACTAATAATAACTTATTCTTTTTACCATTTATCTTTTTAATTGTTTTAATTAAT
>JAZLFE010000016.1:0-17947 GCA_045615605.1 Bacilli bacterium
CGTTGCGATGAGAGAGATCTTCAAGCAACTCGCTTATGGACGTAGCCAAACTGCTTTTAGTGAGAACGGTTTACCTATTGGTAGTTCACTAGAAGATTTAGGCGGAGTCTTAAGAAGCCAAATCGGTACTATGTTTGCTACTTCTAAGACTGGTGCTAGATATCTAGAAATGACTGATGGTTATGTCTTAAAGTTAGGTTTAGATAAGAATAACGAAATCATTGGTTATCAATTTGTTAACTTAGGTAAAATGATGAAGATGATTCGTGAAGGTACTGATCCTCGTGATGCTTATAAAAAAGCAATTGGTCAATATGGTAGATTCGCTGATGCGGTTAAGACCATTGACCCAAGAAAGGAGTAATTTATGAAAGCCGAATTTGAAAACTATGCTCGTCGTAAAGTAGGCATTGATAAATGCTTAAAAGAAAATGGATTTAAAAATCTAGAAGCTGCTTATGACTTCTGTTTATCTAAACACGTTGATCCATATAAGATAGTTACTGAGACTCAACCAATCGCATTTGAAAATGCTAAATGGGCGTATATCTTAGGATGCGCTATCGCACTTAAAAAGAACGCTAAAGACGCTGCTCAAGCAGCAGAATATATTGGTGATGGTCTACAAGCATTCTGTGTTCCTGGATCAGTCGCTGAAATCCGTGAAGTTGGTAAAGGACACGGTAATTTAGGAGCGATGTTACTTCGCGATGAGACTAAATGC
The DNA here is from genome assembly GCA_045615605.1 of Bacilli bacterium. Taxonomy (GTDB): domain Bacteria; phylum Bacillota_I; class Bacilli_A; order RFN20; family CAG-826; genus UB1719. Next base: position 725 of record JAZLFE010000016.1, read on the forward strand.
TTCTGCTTCTTAGCAGGACATGAATCCTTTGCTGCTGCTGAAGGTGCAATTAAGATTGCATTAAACGCAAATAAAGCAAGAAAGACTCCTTTAAAAGTTATTCTTAATGGTTTAGGTAAAGATGCTTCTTATATCATTTCTCGTATTAATGGATTTACTTATGTCCAAACTAAATACGATTACAAGAAATCTAAATTAAATATCGTTAAAGAGACTAAATTTAGTAATGGTCCTAGAGCGGCTATTCGTTGCTATGGTGCCGATGATGTTAATGAAGGTGTTGCTATCATGAGACACGAACATGTTGGTGTTTCTATTACTGGTAACTCAACTAACCCAACTCGTTTCCAACATTTAGTTGCTGGTACTTATAAGAAGTGGTGTTATGACCATAATGAGAAGTACTTTAGCGTTGCAAGTGGTGGTGGTACTGGTCGTACTTTACACCCAGATAACATGGGTGCTGGTCCAGCAAGCTATGGCTTAACTGACTCTTTAGGTAGAGTTCATGGTGATGCTCAATTTGCTGGTAGTAGCTCAGTTCCTGCTCACGTTGAAATGATGGGCTTAATTGGTATGGGTAATAACCCAATGGTTGGTGCAACTGTTGCTTGTGCTGTTGCCTGTTACGAAGCCTTAAAGAAATAAGCAATACTGTTTAAAACAACAAAAGTCGCATTCATTTGCGACTTTTTGTTTTTAATTAATACCTAGAATCTAATTTGCGTTGCACATAATTTGAAACGCAAACGTTTGCGTTGCATATATGATAAAGTATCGATAAATATTGAGAAATTTGACTATAACTAATAGGAATTTAGTTAAATAAAGTACTTTGCGTTGCATTTAACGTGAAACGCAAGTTCTTGCGTTGCACTTTTAAAATTTAAAACAAAATTGCTTATATAATAGACTTTTGCTTAAAACAATTTAATAATTGTTAATATGAAACACATTCAAATAGCATCACTTAAGAAACGATTATTATCTTCATTAATTGATCTTACTATAGTAGCAGGTTTATTTTGTTTATTTTATTTTTGTGTATTTACTAAAGTAGTAAGTATAGTTCAGCATTACGATCAATTAAATGAAGTAATAAAAGAAGAAGAACGTAATAGTGGTTTATACGTAGAAGTAGAAGGTAAAGTAATTACTTTAACCGAAAATAATCCTACAGCAGGAGAAAATGAATTAGAGGAACCAGTTAAAGACTTTTATTTAACTTATATGAAGCAAGATGAATACTGGTATGATGTACATGTTTTATATTTAAATGATAAAGATAATAAATATCCTGATGAAAAGATTGAAACTTCTGAGATAGTCCTATTTGAGTGGTCAGGAGAAAAACCGGTAAAGAAAAAAGATTATAGTCAAGAAACTTTTGATCAGTTTTATCAGGCTAGCTATTCTAATGCGATTAAGGTATTAGATAATACCGATAAAGTGTTTAATGCTTATAAGACTATAACTTGGGGAAATTATAGAGCAGCCTTATATGCTTCTATGTTAGCGACGTTTATTCCTTGCTTTATAGTTCCTATCTCACTTAAAAACGGTAAAACAGTTGGAAAATTATTAACTAAATTAGTAGTCCTTACTGATGAAGGATATGAATATAAAAGATATAAACATATATTTCGTTATTTAGCCTTTTATATGATTGAGGTGTTTGGAGGCGTAGTTACTATTGGATTAACTTTAATCCTTACTACCACCCTAACGTTATTTACGAAAAAAAGAAGAGCCTTACATGACTATATCGCCTTTAGTGTTGTAGTTGATGAAGTTAACTCTGTATTTTATAAAGATGAAAAAGAAGAATTAGAATTCAAAAAGAAAAGTTTAGAAAAGTTAGGGTAATTCTTGTTAAAAAATAAATTAATTATATGATTGAACTAGGATAACATTTATTTTTTTGAGTACTGAATAAATTTTTAATAAAAAAATATAGGATTTATCGAATTAGTAAGTCAAAAAGAGATTAAAAAGTTAACCAATGCGCGATTTGGTTAACTTTTTAATTTTTCGTGTAAAAATATATTTATATAATAAATATCTAAGAAATTTCGAGCCATTTTTCCATTTTATACACTATATATATAGTATGGGGAGTAATGCGATGTATGTTTGTCCAAAATGCGGGAATTCTGATCCTAAATATTTTGGTGTTAAAAATAATCAAATGTATTGTCGTCTTTGCATCTCATTTCAAGGACGGGAGGTAAACAACAGCTATCAAATAGACGACAGAGATACTAGCGTTAGTCTTATTTATCCACTAACGCCTGAGCAAAAAGAAATCTCGACTAGATTACTGGAGAATTTTAAAAATAATAAATCAACTCTAGTGCATGCGGTGTGTGGCTCTGGTAAAACTGAGCTAGTATACGAAGTCGTTTCCTATGCATTAAGTTTAGGTATGCATGTTGGTTTTGCTGTTCCGCGAAGAGAAGTAGCGATTGATTTATTTCCTCGTTTTATAAGCGCTTTCCCAAAAAGAAAAAGTGTCTGTGTCTATGGAGGACATACCGAAACCCTATTAGGCGATATTATTATCTTAACCACGCATCAACTATATCGATATAGTCATTATTTTGATTTATTAATTTTAGATGAGATAGATGCATTTCCTTTTAAAGATAATACTTTATTACTTAATTTATTTAAGAGTTCTATAAGGGGTTCTTATATCTTAATGAGCGCGACTCCTCCTGATGATGTTGTTAATGAATTTAAGAAGAAAAATTTGCCAATCTTAAAACTTCATACTCGTTATCATCATCACGCATTACCTGTACCGAAAAATATAATTAGAATTGGTTATTTTAAAATATTTTATTTAATTAAAAAGATTAAAGAATATAAAAACTATAAAAAGCCATTATTAATTTTTACTCCTACTATTTCAATGGCAGAATCGCTTTTCTCTATCTTAAATATTTTTATTAAAAAAGGGGCTTGTGTGCATTCTAAATGTCTTAGACGAAAAGAGATAATCACAGACTTTAAAAAACATAAATTAGATTATTTAGTCACTACATCAGTTTTAGAAAGAGGAGTGACTATTAAAAACGTCCAAGTGATTATCTATAATGCGGATAACACAATGTACGATAAAGGCGTTTTAATTCAAATATCAGGACGAGTAGGAAGAAAAATAGACGCTCCAGAAGGAGAAGTGATTTTTCTTGTTAATAAAGTAACTAAAAGCATTAAGGAGGCAATTTATGAAATCAAGCTTAATAACACCTATCTTTCGTGAAGAGAAGAAATATTGTTTAATTTGTTTTAATGAGATTAAAAACGATAATCTTCATACTCTCATTCATAAAGACATTAATATTTGTAATCAATGTCTTTCTTTATTATCTCCAATTAGAAGAAATGAAAAAATTAATGGAGTGGTCGGAGAATATTTATTTACTTATTCTGATTTAATGAAAGAGAAAATATATGCACTAAAAGGATGTGGAGATATTGAATTAGCGAGGTCATTTTTATCTTATTTTAAAAACGAATTAATCTTTAAGTATCAAGGCTATATTATTATCCCCTCTCCTAGTGTTGATATCGACGATGAAAAAAGAGGCTTTAATCACGTTATAGAAATATTTAAAGTTTTAAATCTTCCATTTCTTTCTTTACTAAAAAAGAAAGTAAACTACAAACAATCAGACTTAAATAAAGAAGAAAGAGAGAAAGTTATTAATAAACTTGAAATCGTTAATGGAGAGAAGATTCATAATAAAAAGATTTTATTCGTAGATGATATATCTACTACCGGATCTACTTTAAAAGCATGTCTAACTTTAATAAAAAAATATCATCCTAAACGATTACATTTTTTAATACTCGCTAAAGTAGAAAATAGCGCAAAGTAAAAATTTAATATAATATTGAGGCCTAAATTAAGATGATGTCTTAATCATTTAGACTCACATTTTAATTTTCTTTTTAAATTTTAAAGCTCTCTTTTCTAATAATTTAAAATTACAGGTTACCTTATCGTAATTTTCATATAATTTATTTGCGTTTTTTAAGTTATATAGAGTATGTGCTTTAACAATTAAATGTTTTTCAACCTTAGATAATTCATTAATTTGGTCGAAATATAAATTTTTCAATTTTAAATCTTTCACTTTTAAAACGTTTATTATCTTGTACATTCCCTTAACAACCGGAATCATATTGTTAAAATTAATGCCACCTAAAGAACATTTTTTAATAGGATAAAAAGTGATTGATTCTTTTTTTGGATTATTTTTCAATTTCTTACCTTTCCCACTGGATGTGAGGGGAGCAAAATATAAAAGTTTTTTGTTAATCTTAAATAGTATTCCAATATAAGGACGTTCGTAAATTTTTGTGACATTAAAAGAAACTCGATTATCGACTTTTCTTAGAAAATCTGTGTAACATTGTTCAATTTTAACTAACTTCATATTTTGAAAAAAATAAAACTGGGAATATACCAGTTTTCAACGCCCCACTAAGGTAGGGGCTCACCAATTGTTTTTCAACTCCCCACTAATGTAGGGGCTCACCAATTATTTGGCAATCATATGATTGCTATTTTATTTTAGCATAATTATTTTAAAGTGGTGATCATTCGAAAAATTTATCGAAATATAGCTTATATTAGTATTATCCAATTCCCTTATTGTAATATAATTACAAATAGTATAAAATTACATAGCATTTATTATGGCAAATTTTATTGAAAAGTTATTCAGAGTTGATCAAAGAGTCACCAAGCATTACGAAAAACAAGCTTTAAAAGTTTTAGCTTTCGAAGAAGAGATGAGAAATTTATCTAACGAACAATTACGCGCTAAGACAGCTTATTTTAAAGAACAATTAAAACAAGGGAAAACCATTGAAGACATTAAATACGAAGCTTTTGCAGTTGCTCGAGAAGCGGCTAAAAGAACATTAGGACAATTTCCATTTAAAGTTCAAGTTATGGGTGCGTTAGTTCTTCATGATGGCGATGTTGCCGAAATGAGAACTGGTGAAGGTAAAACCTTAACTGCGACAATGGCTGTATATCTTAATGCTTTAGCGGGTAAAGGTGTTCATGTTGTTACTGTTAATGAATATTTAGCAAGCCGTGATGCTGATTGGATGGGTCAGATATATCGTTTCTTAGGCTTAACGGTTGGTTGTAACCTCCGTGAAAAATCTGGAAGCGAAAAGAAAGAAGCCTACTTATGTGATATTACCTACACGACTAATAGTGAACTTGGTTTTGATTATCTACGTGATAACATGGTACAAAGTGTATCGCAACGTGTTTTACGTGGACTTAACTTCGCTGTTGTCGATGAAGCCGATTCCATATTAATTGATGAAAGTAGAACTCCATTAATTATTTCTGGTGGTCAAAAGGCTACTCCAAGTCAATATACTGTCGCGGATCGTTTTGTTAAAACACTTAAGAAAGGTAAAGACTTTGAAATTGATATTAAAGAGAAAACTTGCCACTTAACCGATGAAGGCAGCAAAAAAGCTGAAAGAATGTTTGGTATTCCAAATTTATATAATCCTGATTACGCTGATTTAGTCCATCGTATTCATCAAGCTTTGAAGGCTAACTACATTATGATGAGAGACGTTGAATATATGGTTGATAACGAACGTCAAATTCAATTAATCGATCAATTCACTGGACGTATCTTAAAAGGAAGAGAATATAGTGATGGTCTACATCAAGCAATTCAAGCTAAAGAAAATGTTGATATAAAGACTGAGACTATTACTTTAGCGACTATTACTTACCAAAACTTCTTCCGTTTATATAAGAAGATGGCGGGTATGACTGGTACCGCTAAAACTGAAGAAGAAGAATTCCAAAAGATTTACAACATGCGCGTTACCTGTATTCCTACTAATAAACCAGTAATTCGTGAAGACGCGATTGATTATGTCTATGCTCATAAACAACCTAAACTTAACGCTTTACTAAAAGAGATTTGCGAACGTCACGAGAAAGGGCAACCAATCTTAATTGGTACCGTCTCGGTTGAAAGTAGTGAAGAGATTTCTCGTTTATTAGACACTAAAGGTCTTAAATACGAAGTATTAAACGCAAAGAACCACGCTCGTGAAGCAGAGATTATCTCTCACGCTGGTGAGAAAGGTCAAATCACAGTTGCTACTAATATGGCTGGTCGTGGTACCGATATTAAACTTGGTCCTGGAGTTGTAGAACTCGGAGGCTTATGTGTATTTGGTACTGAAAGACATGAATCTCGTCGTATTGATAACCAGTTACGTGGACGTTCTGGTCGTCAAGGTGATCCTGGATTCTCTCGTTTCTATGTATCTCTTGATGATGAACTTATGAAGAGATTTGCGAACGAAAGAATGGTACGTTATTTTGAATCATTAGGCACTGACGCGCTTGAATCTAACATGGTAATGAACGTTATCACTGGTGCGCAAAAACAAATCGAAGGTAAGAACTTTGATATTCGTAAAAACTTACTTGATTACGATGATGTTTTAGCGAAACAAAGAGAAATTATTTATTCTAAACGCGATAAGATTTTATTCTCGCAAGATATTGGAGATATTCTCTCTGACTTCTTCCAAAAAGCTGGTAAAAAGATTGCGAATAAATCCGTAGATCCTAATAATCACGAGAAATTAATTAATGCTGATTTACTTAAGAAAGAATTAATGCCTCGTTATCTACCAGAAGACGCTATTAAAGTAAGTGCCTTTAATGAAGCTCCAGTAGAAGAAGCTGCACCTGATTTAACTGATGTCTTATTTGACCGTTATTTGAAACGTAGAAAAGAATGGGGTAAAGAAATCGCTGATCAAGTTGAAAGACAAATCATTTTACAAACTCTTGATCAAGGTTGGATGAAACATATTGATGCAATGGCATCATTCCGTGAAGGAATTCATTTAAGAGGATATGCGAACACTAACCCACTTCAAGATTACGTTAATGAAGGTTATCAAATGTTTAGAGAAATGTTAGATGATGTATCATTAAATATTGTTCATAAATTATTAAACGTTATCATTCATATTAAGACCCCTGAAGAAATCGCTAAAGAAAAGATGGAATTAGAGGCTAAGAAAAAAGAAGCTATTAACGCCGAAGTCAAAGATAAAAAGGAATAGTATGAAAGAGCTAGTGGAATTAAAAAACGACTTCAATCACTTAAGTGAACTAATCGCTCAGCTCGGTGGTTCTCTTTGACCTTGTTAAAATAAAAAATAAGATTGATGAATTAGAAATAAAACAAAACGAACCAAATTTTTGGGACGACCAAAAGAAAGCGGTTAAGATTGTTAATGAACTAAATAACAATAAAGATATTTATACTTCTTTTACTGATATTCAAAAGAATTTTAAAGATCTCTCTGATTTACTTAAGTCAGTAAAAGAAGATGATAAAGATATGATAAGTCTTGCTAACGAAATCTATTCTTCTTTAATTGTTAAAGTTGATGAGATGAGAATTAAAGTTTTATTCACTGGTGAATTTGATAACCTTAATGCGATTATTGATATTCATCCTGGTGCAGGTGGTACTGAAGCGATGGATTGGGCGAATATGCTTTATCGTATGTATACTCGATACGCTGAAAAGCATAATTTTAAAGTTGAAATAATTGATTATCAATACGGTGAAGAAGCAGGATTAAAAAGCGCAACAATTAAGATAAGTGGTGTTCACGCTTATGGATTACTTCGAAGTGAAAAAGGAGTTCACCGCTTAGTAAGAATATCTCCATTCGACGCGAATAAAAGAAGACATACTAGTTTCGCAAGCGTTAATGTAGTCCCCGAATTTGATGATGATATAAATGTTGATATTAATCCTGATGATTTAAAAGTAGATACATTCCGTAGTGGTGGTGCGGGAGGACAAAATGTTAATAAAGTTAGTAGTGCAGTTCGTATCACTCATCTACCTACCGGCATAGTAGTATCTAGCCAAGTTGAACGTTCTCAACTACAAAATAAAGAAAATTGTATGAAAATGCTTAAAGGCATCTTATATCAACGAGAAGTTGAGAAGAAACAAAAAGAGTTAGATGCTATCGTTGGAGTTAAAAATAATATAGAATGGGGTAGTCAAATTCGTTCTTATGTCTTTTGTCCTTATACTTTAGTTAAGGATAATCGTACGGATTATGAAAACGTTGATGTAAATGCTGTTATGGATGGAGATCTAGACGGATTTATATATGCTTATTTAGAGTTGGAGGCTAAAAATCATGGCGTCAAATAATAAGAAAAGTACATTTAAATTTAATGATTTATTTACTAAAGAATTTTATAAGAATCATAAACGAGAACTTAAACATATTTTATTTTGTATTATCGGTAGTTTCTTAGTTGCCTTTGGTACAGCTTGTTTCTTAATTCCAGCGGAAGTTGTCGCTGGTGGCACTAGTGGTATCGGAATGATTCTTAACCATTTTTTAAAGGATGCATTTGGTACTAGAACTGAGGATATTATCGTCTGGACGATTAACATTGTTTTACTTATCGTAGCGTATTTCTTTGTCGGTAAGCGATTTGCTCTTAATACATTAGTATCCACTATCTTTTTTCCTTTGTTTTTAACTTTAATGTTAAGAACAAATATGATTACTTGGTTAAGTGATTATTTTAAGAAAGACAGCGAAGCTTGGAAAGATATGGAGTATTATATTTCATTGCGTTTATTACTTGCTGGAATATTCGCTGGTATTACTATTGGTATTGGAGTCTCTATTACCTTTATTGGATATGGTTCTACTGGAGGATTTGATGTACTTTATTTCTTAATTGAAAAGTATCTCCATATTAAACAATCTATCTCTTCTTTTGTGTTAGATGGATTAACTATTTTAGTCTATGCTTTAGTAGTTCCTAACCATGTAATTCCTTCATTAGTAGGAGTAGTATCTGCTATGCTAAGTGCGGTAATGATAGAAGTAATGTATATTAAATTAAACACTAATTATGTAGTTGATATATTAACTAATAAATATAAAGAAATTAATAATTATATTATTAAGGAATTAGGTGCTACATCAACTCTATTAGATGCTACCGGAGCATATAGTAAAAAAGAATTTAAATTAGTCCGTTTTGTCTTACCTCGTCGTAAATACGAAGAGATAAGAAAAGAATTAGTTGCGTTAGATCCTAAAGCTTTTATAAGTGTAGTAGATTCTAAAGAAATTATTGGTAAAGGATTTAAAGAAATTAAACTTAAATGATTGATAATAAATTTAAGATCGTAAGTAACTATAAACCTACTGGTGATCAACCAGAAGCGATTAAATCTTTAGTCGACGGAATAAAAAAGAAAAAGCCAGTTCAAGTTTTATTAGGTGCTACAGGAACGGGTAAAACTTTTACTATCGCTAATGTAATAGAGAAAGTACAAAAGCCTACTTTAGTTTTAGTACATAATAAAACTCTCGCGGGGCAATTATATGGAGAATTTAAAGAATTATTTCCTAATAACCGCGTTGAATATTTTGTTTCTAACTTTGATTTTTATCAACCTGAAGCCTATCTTCCTAGTACTGATACATACATTGATAAAAACGCGGTTATGAATGATGAAATTGAAATGCTTAGAACTAGCGCGGTTAATTCAATATTAGAAAGACGTGACACTATTGTAGTCGCCTCGGTCGCTAGTATATACGCATTAAATGATCCAGAAGAATATCGCTCTTTAGCATTTGAAATAAGAGTAGGGGAAGAGATTAATCGACAAGAATTTTATAAGAAATTAGTAGATGCTCAATATAAAAGAAATAATCTTGATTTAGCGCCGGGTTCATTTAGAAATCGTGGTGATATTATTGAAATCTCTCCGATGCATTCACGTGACTTTATAATTCGTATTGATTGCTTTGGAGATGAGATTGAAAAGATTCAAGAAATTGACGTTCTTAATGGTAGCATTATTGCTTCTTATAAAACATATCCAATTTATCCTGCAGCGGATCACGCATCTACTCGCGAAAGAATAAAAAATGCTACTATCAGCATTAAAGAAGAATTAGGTGAGAGACTTAAATACTTTAAAAAGAATGGTAAGTTATTAGAAGCCGAACGTCTTGATATGAGAACTCGTCAAGATATTGAAAGTATGCTTGAATTTGGAATGTGCAAAGGAATAGAAAATTATTCTCGTCATATTGATGGAAGAAATAAAGGAGAAAGACCATTTAACTTAATTGATTACTTCCCAAAAGACTTTATGTTAGTGATTGATGAGTCTCATGTTTCTATCCCCCAAATTAGAGGTATGTATAACGGCGATAGAAGTAGAAAAGAAGTATTAGTAGAATACGGTTTCCGTCTCCCTAGTGCGCTTGATAACCGTCCACTTAACTTTGATGAATTTGAAAGTTTAATGCCTTTAACAATATGTACAAGCGCTACTCCAGGAGACTATGAATTAGAAAAAGCTAATAATAAAGTAGTAGAGCAAATTATTCGTCCTACTGGATTATTAGATCCTAAAGTTGAAGTAAGAAAGACTTTAGGTCAAGTAGACGATATTATCTCAGAAATTAATAAAAGAATTAAAAATAATGAAAGAGTAATGGTAGTAACTTTAACTATTAAGATGGCGGAAGATTTAACCTCTTATCTTAAAGATAGAGGCTATAAGGTAACCTATCTACATAATGAGACTAAAACATTAGAAAGAAGTGCGATTATCTATGAATTAAGAAAAGGTAAATATGATGTATTAGTAGGCATCAACCTCCTTCGTGAAGGATTAGATATTCCTGAAGTGTCTTTAATTTGTATCTTAGACGCTGATAAAGAAGGATTTTTAAGAAGCACTAGAAGTTTAATTCAAATTATTGGTCGTGCAGCGAGAAATAAAAACGGTAAAGTTATTATGTACGCAGATAACATGACTGATAGTATGAAAGAAGCTATTAGTGAGACTAACCGTAGACGCGCTATCCAAGAAAAATATAATAAAGATAATGGTATTATCCCAGAGACTATTGTTAAAGAATTACGCCTACCAATCTCTAATAAAGAGAGTGATTTAAATAAGTATTTAAAGAAAGGCAAGAAGAGTAAATCTGAATTAACTGCTCAAATGAAAGAAATAGAAAAAGAGATGCGACAAGCTGCTAAAGAATATAACTTTGAAAAGGCGGCGGAACTTCGTGATATCTTACTTGAGCTAAAGAGTGAGAATGAATAAATAATCTACTTTAGTAGTAATATAAACTTTGAAAAAAAATGCAATTATTGCAAAAAGTTTCATTCTTTAAATAAATATTTCTTGCATTATTCATAATAAAATAAGATAAATAAATTAGGAGAAATTTATGGAAGACTTATTAAAATTATTAGAATCTAGACATTCAGTTAGACGTTATTTATCTCGTCCTATAGATGATATTAAACGCACTAAAATTACTGATTTAATTGACGAAATTAATCGTCAACACGGCACTCATTTTGTTGCTTATTTTGATAAACCAGAAGCGTTTAAATCAATCATTGCTCGTCATATTATCAAAGGATGTGAGAACATAATTATCTTCTATCATAACGATCCAGTTGAGGCAGGATATTATTCAGCTGAATTAATGATTGAGTTACTAAAAATGGGAATATCTTCTTGCTACGTTGGAGCTTCCTATAAAAAAGCTTTATTTGATAAAGAAGGAGAGACTATTCAATGCGCTTTAGCCTTTGGATATGCTGAAGATTTAGGTCATCCACACGAGAATAAAGATATTAATAAATTAACTAAAATTGAAGGAAATAAACCCGCCAATTTTGATTATGTTGTTAAAGTAGCGTTAGCCGCTCCAACCGCCATGAATTTACAAAGATTTAAAATTGTTGCTAAAGATAATAATATTGAAGTTGAATTAACTAAACGTGGATTCTTTGCAGAGTTTGATTATGGCATAGTTAAATATTATGTAGACTTAGCTAAAAAAACTGCAAATATGTAATTTAGGATTGACTCTCTCTCTCTCTCTTGATAAGATAAGTAACATATTAAGGAGAAGATTAACTTATGAAAAATTTAAAAGTATTTGTTGCCCCAGTATTAGCAGCAACCTTTTTAGTAAGCTGTGGTAATAAATCAATGGATGTTAAGGATTTTAAAACTAAGGTCGACGAAGCCTTAAATTTAGAATCACTTAAAGATAATTATGTTGGTAAGACTACCCATTTAACTGGTACTGAACTAATACCTTTTGGTGGAGAACAAAAAATTGATGAAAAAGCCACTATAGAAAACATAGATGATAGTTCTAATTATCCAAATTTTGTTGTAAGCGATTATAAAGTTGCTTTTTCACCGACCAGTATCTTATCAAGTAAATTTATTGATTATTATGTTCAATCTACTCCAAGCGAAATAAAACATTCTTTTACTATCGATGGAGATAATTATATTATTGAATCAGAGGGCAAAACTACAGAGGGCGGAGTAACACAAAATGGTAAAATGAAAATGGTTTTTAATAAAGATTTAGTTATAACTCATTATGAGGGGAATTCAGAAGAAACGAGTTCAGGACAAAAATTAACTCTTTCTATTAACTTAGATTATAAATACGAATAAAAATAAATTAATTAAACCGTCTATTAATTAGGCGGTTTTTTAATTAAATAAGAATATTAACTTGCATAATTAATTAATTATGCGAAGATATTAAGGCGAGATAAATTATGAAGTGGTACGATTTTATATTTCTATTCGTTGCATTAATTATTATCGTTTTAAGCTTACTCCAGGGTGGTAAATCAGAAGGCGCTTCTGGTGCTATTACTGGTGGAGGACTTAATGTTTTTGCTAAGACTAAAGAAAGAGGAAGCGAAAGAATTATTACTTGGTTAACCTTTGGTTTTGCAATTGTATTCTTTTTCTTAGCGATTTTAATAAGTGTTCTTCAACCTGCTGCACCAAAACCTGATCCTGAACCAGAAAAATTAGCCGCACTAGTCTCAACTGTTTCTTCAATTTTATAATTAATTACTTATTTACTAATAAAACTATCTTTATGATAGTTTTTTTATTATATAATTGAAGGGTATGATAATTAAAGATTACGTAATTAAATGTAAAGAACAACTTAAAGAAGAGATTACTAAATTAGATAAAAAGCCTACTTTAGTGATTATTCAAGTTAACGATGATCCCGCTAGTAATGCCTACGTTAAAGGTAAAATTAAAGACGGTAGTGAAGTAGGGATTAACGTTATTCTAGATAAGAAAGATCCTTCAACCACTCAAGAAGAATTGCTTAAATTAATTGATAAATACAATAACGATGATTCCGTTAATGGATTAATTGTTCAAATGCCATTAGCTAAGCATATTAACGAAGAGATTATTAAACTTGCCGTTAATCCTAAAAAAGACGTTGATGGATTTCATCCTTTAAGTAAATTCTCTCCTTGTACTCCGAAAGGAATTATTGATTATCTAAAAAGTGAAGGAGTAGAAATATTAGGTAAGAACGCGGTAGTTATTGGACGTAGCAATATCGTTGGTAAACCAATGCAAATATTATTAAGAAATGAATCTGCTAATGTAACTCAATTACATAGTAAGACAAATAGAAGTGATATGGAATTTTATTTAGGTCACGCAGATATTATTGTAGTTGCAGTCGGAAGAAAACATTTCTTAGATCATACTTTTAAATTAAAAGAAGATGCAGTAGTAGTAGACGTTGGAATTAATCGAGATGAAAATGGACTACACGGAGATGTTGAGCCTAATTTAAAAGTAAGATTACAAACACCTGTTCCTGGTGGAGTAGGATTATTAACTAGATTAACTTTACTTAAAAATCTAATGGAGGCATATTATGGAATTTAATATTAAAAATACTTATGTTTATGGCTTAGAAAGAGCCGTTAAGGCGAGTGGAAACCCAATGCGTACTGAAATTGATAATGGTAAGTGCGATGAGAAAGATTTTACTCGTGGCGCTAAGCTTGGTGGAATGAGAAATGGTGAAGGACACGATAATTTCTTAAAAGGAATATTAGTGCATCTAGATGTATACGCTCCATTATATTGGTGGAAACAAGCGCAAAGATATCATTGGTTTGATTTTGTTTCTAGTCAATCTACTATGCATTGTCTACTTAAATTTAAAGTTGCTGATCAATGCGTTAAAGATACTGATCCTCGTGTAATTCAAATCGCTCAAGAAAAAGCGGATGAAGTATTAAAGATAGATTTAAATGATCCTAAAAGAACTGCTAAATGGAGAGAATTAGTGGCTTCTTTACCTTGTGGATTCTGTTTAGGCGCTACTATGACTACTAACTATCAACAACTTAAGACTATGTATCTACAAAGAAGAAATCATAAATTAAGTGAATGGCACGTCTTTACTAAATGGTGTGAAGAGCTTCCTCACTTTATAGAATTAACCGGAGTCGATAAACTATGACTGAGAAAGAATTAACGGTTTATAAAAAGAAATACGCTAAATTAATCGCCGTTATAGGAATTAATGATTGTAAAGGTAGAATCTGTCGTGTTCAGGCGGATTTAGATGATCCTGAAATGGTTACCTATGTAGTTGATGAACTTTATAACCGTGGCGCTAGAAGAGTAGAAGTTATATGGTTATATCGTCCGGTTTTTAAGACAATCTATAAACATACATCTAAAGAAGAATTAATGAATGTATATTCTCCGGAAGTTGCTCAATTTAAATTTGAAGCGGATGAGAAAGTTCCTTTAATTGTTTTAGAAAGCGAATCTCCTTATTGGATGGAGGGTATTGATCCTGTTAAAGTAGCGGATGTTAAGAAGGCTCATCTAGCCGCTAGAACACCATATCGCGATAAGATGAGAATGGTGGAGACTCCTTGGTGTCTAGCTGCGGTTCCAGGAAAAGAATGGGCGAAAGTTCTATTCCCTAAATTAAGCGAAAAAGAAGCGTTAATGAAAATGTGGGAGAAGGTTATTATTTGTTGTCGACTTAAAGGTGATCCGATTAAGAATTGGCAAGATTATAACCGTGATATTAAAAAGAGAGCGAAATGGTTAGACTCTCTTCATATTAAAACACTCCATTACACTAGTAAAAATGGTACTGATTTAATTGTTGGTATTCATAAAGATACTGTTTTCTGTGGAGGGGCTCATGATACCTTAGGGAATCCTCCCTATAATCCTAATATGCCAGCGGTAGAAACATTTACTACTCCAGATAGATTAGTAACTGAAGGAATAGTATATTCTACTAAACCATTATCGCGTGATGGTCAATTAATGGAAGATTTCTCTATTCGTTTTCATAAAGGAAGAATAGTAGAAGTAAAGGCAAAGAAAGGTGAAGAATTATTAAAGAGATTAATTAATTCTGAAGACGCTGCTCATTATTTAGGAGAGGCAGCGTTAGTACCTTATGACTCTCCAGTTAGTAATACTAATATGGTTTACTATAATACTTTATTTGATGAAAACGCTGCCTGTCATTTAGCGTTTGGTTCATCAATTGAAGCTACTTATAAACCAGCACTTAGAAAATTAAAGAAAGAACAATTAATTAAACGTGGTGTTAACTGCGCTAACATTCATATTGATTTTATGATTGGAAATAAAGATCTTAATATTGTTGCGACTACTCGTGATGGCAAAAAAGTTCAAATATTTAAAAACGGGAATTGGGCTAAAAAGTTATGATTAAAGATTTTGAAAAACTAAAAAGAAATTACGCTAGATTAATTGTTCGTCGTGGATTAAATATCCCAAGTGGTAGACTAATTAAAATCGTCGCCGATATTGATCAACCAGATTTTGTAAATACTTTAGTAGAAGAATGTTATCTTGCTGGTGCGCGACATGTTTCTGTTACTTGGAACTATTGCCCAGTAGAAAGATTAATCGCTGAACGTACTTCTTTAGAAGAATTAAAAGTAATCCCAAGTTATAAAAAAGAAGAAATTAAATTTGATGTTAAAAATAATGTCGCTTTTATTTATCTAGAGAGTAATAATCCAGATTATTTAAATGGAATAGACGCTAGAAAGACCTCTATCCCCAATATGATAAGAAGAGCCTATATAAATAAAGTAAGAGGTGATACCTCTTATCGCGCTCCTTATACTATTGCCTGTCTACCATCTATAGAATGGGCGAAACTCTTATTCCCCAAATTAAGTAGTGAAAAAGGAGTAGAAGAATTCTGGAAATTAATCTTTAAATTTACTTATGTCACTCCTAAAGATGCTTTATTAGGATGGGATAAACATTGTAAAGTAATTGATGATAAGGCTAAATGGCTTAATTCATTACATATTAAAGAATTACATTATGAAAGTAAGAATGGTACTAATTTAACTATCGGAATGACTGATCGCTATCAATTCGCTGGTACCTACGACTTTGATATAATTCGTAAAAGAAAATATTATTCTAATATCCCTACTGAAGAATGTTTTGTCTCTCCTGATCGTCGTCTTACTAATGGCATCGTAGTAGCGAGTAAACCATTATGCGAGAATGGTCAATTAATTGAAGGAATTAAATTAGTATTTAAGAAAGGTAGAATAGTTGAAGCGCACGCTAGTAAGAACGAGAAATTATTAAAACAATTAATTAACGCGGAAGAGAATATGCATTATCTTGGTGAAGCAGCGTTAGTGCCTTATTCATCTATGATTAATCAGTCTAATATTATTTTCTTTAATACTTTATTAGACGAAAATGCTTGTTGTCATTTCGCCTTTGGTGATGCTTATCGCTATACCTATAGAGGATATGAATTAATGAGCAAAGAAGCCTTATTTAATAAAGGATTAAATGACGCTTCTAATCACGTTGATTTTATGATCGGCACTAAAGATTTAAAAATCACCGCAATTACTAAAGATAATAAAAAAATTAAAATATTCGTTAATGGTGAGTGGGCGAAGTAATTGCACATTATTATACTTTTAAACTAATAGCTATAATGGTTGATTTTGATGTTGTTATTTTATCGTTTAATAACTTCAACATTGCATTTTTTTTTCTTTATAAGTAATATTACTTATAGTCCTAACAGGAGATTTATATGAAAAAAACTGTAAAAGTAAAGACTGTTCCAACAGTTAATCTAGAAAAATTAAAAGTTGAACTATTAGAAAAGAAGGATCCTATATTCCAAGGAACTCTAGCGACTTTCCAATATGATAATAAAAACATCAAAAAATACGTTTTTGTTGAAAAAACTAATAGT
>JAZLFE010000017.1:0-8523 GCA_045615605.1 Bacilli bacterium
AGCTTTGACTTTAAAGATGAACGAAAAATTGGAAACTTTAATTAACGAGAAGAAAGAAGATCTCACATTTAAACCATATTTAAATTTCGCTAATAATTTTTCGAATGTTTTAATTGAAGAAACTCTTTTAAATTTATATCGATTTGAAAAGCATTCTCATAAGGAAAACCTTAAAGCATTTAATGAATCGTATTTAAAAGTGAAAAAATCATTTGAAGAAGAAAGCGTAAAAGAATGCAATAAACATTTTGAATTTGTAAAGACTACTGCCATCATCGGCACAGCTTTAATAATTCTTTTAGTTATTGTAGTTACCATTATGTTAGTGGAGGAATATATTCATGGGTAAAAGAATTGTATTAATGATTTCAATGGTAGTAACCGCCTTTGCTATTTTATTAACAAGCGATTTAGTTTCTACCGAAATGATTTATGGAGAGTTAAATTCAATGTCGGTAACCGTTAGTTACTATATAAGTAAAAGTGGAGGAGTTACTGATTCTATTAAATCATTTGTTCAAAAAGAAATATCTGCAGACATATATTGTGCAATGGATGATTGTACTGCGGTAAAAAAAGGAGATACTTTTTTCTATATTATTGAAAAAGAATATCGCCCTATAATTACTCATAAAAGCGAAAATAAAATTACTATAAAAAGAAGTGTAGTTATTGGCCTATATGAATGATATATATAATGGTTGAGAAAAATTAATCTTTTTACTATAATATATTTCGTTTTGGAGAACATATGGAAGACGCAATTAAAAAGGTGGAATCTCTTCTAGAGAAAAAGCTTAAACTTAATAAGATTGATCCTGAAAAAGAACTTCGTGAATTAGGTTTAGATTCTTTGGACGTTGTTGAACTATTACTTGAATTTGAAGATGAATTTAAAGTCCAATTCTCTAGCGATGAATTAAAGAATCTTAAAAAGGTCAAAGATTTATATAGTGCAATAAAAGCAAAAATTAAAAAGTAAGATTTGCTCAATTTATTCACTTGTGTTAAGATTTTTTCGCTGCCCACCTAGCTCAATGGTTAGAGCAATCGGCTGTTAACCGATAGGTTATAGGTTCAAGTCCTACGGTGGGCGCCACATTTTGGCCCGTTGGAGAAGAGGCTTAACTCACAAGATTTTCAATCTTGCATTCATGGGTTCGAACCCCATACGGGTCACCAGAAAAATATTATCCTTGCAGTCTGCAGGGATTTTTATTTTGAAAATTTCGCCCTATATATTTATATATAAGGTATAATAAAGATAGTTTTCTAAAGGATCTAAATATTATTTATGAAGATTACTAGAGCAAATCGTTTATTATTAGGAATTTTATTTATTCCTGCATGGGCGTCTTCTTTAACCTCATGCGATAAAGTGGATTTTTGGATATGGGGACCGGAAAATCATCGACAAGTATATTTAAAGGCTGTCGAGGATTATCGTAAACTACATCCAGAATTTACTTATAAAGTTGGATTCGCCGGAAAAGGTGATGCTGGTGTTGATGGCAACGTTCAAAAAGATGTTGAGACTGCTGGTTCTATTCTAATTCTTCCTAACGATGAATTAGTTTCTTTAAGAAGAATGGGAGCCTTATCTCCACTTCTTGAAGATGAAAATCATAACGATCAAACTTGGGTTAAAAAAAATCATGTTCCTGCATCTGTAGAAGCGACTAAGATTGGAGATAAGTATCTGGCCTATCCTATTTCTGCTGATAATGGATTTGTATTTGTATATAACAAGAAGGCTTTTGAAGGTACTAGCGTTTGGGATTCTAATAAAAATAACGGAGAAGGTGGCTTAAAGGAAAATTATACTTTCCGTGATTTATACAGCGCTCTAGATAATCATCCAGACAACTCGGAATATGATTGGAAAGGCGGTGGCAAAGTTCTTTGGCCTATAGGTTCTGCATGGTATGAATCCGGCGTTTTCTTTGCAACTGGTTGTGATTATAGCGTTGAATACGATGAAGAGGGAAAGCAAAAAAGTGTCGAATGTGATTTTGGTGATCCAAAAAAAGGCATAAGAGCAGTATGCTGCATGATTAATACTGCAACAAACGCTGACGGAAGCTGGTCTAAACGATTTGTTTTTACAGATGATTCTGATCCCGCTTATAACGATTACGTAAGCGCTCATATTGGTAAGAGCGATCTTGCTAAAAAGGAACCTCTTGCAGGTATAGTTACTTGGAATAATCCTGATTTAAGAAAAAATTGGGGTGATGATTATGCCGCTGATGTTCTTCCTAAATTAGAAACAAAGACAGGTGGCAATTGGATAAATATCGACGATGATCCTGGAGTCACTAAATATACTTGGCGTTCTTTTTCTGGTTTCAAATTACTAGCTGTTAACCCTTTTAGTCGCTTTGCTAGAAAAGGTAAAAATGTTGAAATATTACATGATTTAGCAAGATATTTAGCAGGCCCAAAAGTTTCTGTTGCTAGATATGAAGCTAATAAAATGGGCCCTTCAAATATTGAGGCACAAGAAGTCAAAGAAATTAAAGAAGATAAATTTCTAACTGCTTTAGATGAGCAATTTAGTTTAAAAGAAGGAGAAAAAGTTATCGGTTCAAGAACACAAGATTCTACTCCTAAGAATTTCTGGACACCTATAGCAAGAGTTGGCAAAGCAATTTGGGAAACAATTAAAGATAAAAAAACAGCGGACGGTGTTTTTTCTAATATAGATAAAGCTAGATCCTTCCTTAAACAAGTTGAAAATGATATTAAAAGTTCAGGAGAACAATTATGATGGCAGATCTTGAATACTTATCATTAACTCCGTTTCAAAGATTCTTTTATCGCATTAAAAAAGGTTTTATTAATTTCGGCACGAAGGTCGCAGATTTCTTTAAGAATTTACCTGCTAAATTACATAAAGTATTAAAAGCGTTATGGTCGGTTATTTATATTCCTTATTATTATTTTAGATATGGCGATTGGAAAACTCGTTTAAGTTTCTTACTTTGGGGATTTTCTAATTTTGCTCACAAACAATGGCTTAGAGGTATATTATTCTCAGCCTTTGAAATTGGATTCATTCTTTATTTATCTTTATTTGGTGGGCACTTCTTAATTAGACTGCCGACGCTAGGCACTATTAGCCCTCAGGAAGTTCTTGATCCTCGTGGTGTTCCTACTGGTTATTTTGATAATTCATTCCAAATTTTATTATTTGGAATTTTATCTTTAGTTATTATTGGAATAGCAATATTTGTATTCCATTCCAATATTAAACAAGCCTATGAGAATAATATCTCTATTCAAATTAATAAAAAAATCGCTTCTTCGCGTGACGATTTAAGACAAGTTGGTAACGATCAATATCACAAAACTTTATTAGCGTTTCCGATGTTTGGACTTGTTTTATTTACTGTTATTCCTTTAATTTTCATGATTTGCATTGCGTTTACTAATTACGACTCATTGCATTATCCACCTAATGAATTATTTGGTTGGATTGGATTAGATAACTTCGCTGAATTAATTAACGCGAATGGTGCGATGGGCGGAGACGCAGTTAGATTCTCTTATACCTTTACTCGTGTATTAGGTTGGACTCTAATTTGGGCAGTAATTGCTACATTTAGCTGTTTCATTTTTGGTATTTTATTAGCCTTAATTATCAATAAGAAAGGAATTAGATTAAAGAAATTATGGCGTAATATTTTAATTGTTACGATCGCTGTTCCTCAATTTGTTTCTTTATTATTAATGTCAAAGATGTTACGTTCTTCCTCTGACCTTCAAGGTATTTATAACTCTATCTTCATGTCGATTGGATTAAAACCAATTGATTTCTTAACTGATGGTACAATCGCTAAGATTACTGTTTTAGTCGTTAACCTATGGGTTGGTGTTCCATTTACTGTTCTATCTGTTTCAGGTATTTTAATGAATATTCCTGAAGACTTATATGAAGCGGCAAGAATTGATGGTGCTAATCCTTATCGTATGTTTATGAAGATTACTTTACCTTATACATTGTTTGTATTAGGCCCAAGTTTAATCACTACATTTGTATCTAACATCAATAACTTTAATGTTATTTATCTATTAACTAATGGTGGTGGTCCTTTCCCGGCGGATGGTTCATTAGCCGTTGGAGCAGGTGACACTTCATTATTAATTACTTGGTTATATAAATTAACAGTTGATGAATCTAAATACGGTATCGCTAGTGCGATTGGTATTGTCGTATTTATTATCTGCGCTGTTATTTCATTAATTGTTTACTCCCGTTCGAAAGCGTTTAAAAATGAGGAGGATTTCCAATAATGGCACATCTACCTTCTCGTCGCCAAGTTAAAAGAGGCGCTACAAATGGATTAATTTACGTTATTTTAACCGTAATATCTATTATCTGGTTATTTCCATTTATTTACTTATTACTTACTAGTTTCAGAATTGATACTACTGGTATTCCATCTAATTTAGTTCCATCTGAAATTAGTGGTTGGGGATTTAATAATTATATTGATTTATTTGTACCGTTTAATGACGGTAGTTTTCAATTTCACTGCAATAATTTCTGGACTTGGTATTTAAATACTTTACTAATTTCTACTGTAACTGCAATTTTACAAACTGTCTTAACTTTAATGACAGCTTATGCGTTATCTCGTTTAAGATTTAAAGGTCGTAAAGGCTTAATGAAATTCATGTTAATCCTTGGTATGTTCCCAGGATTCTTAACTATGATTGCAATTTATAACTTAATGAAGATGGTAGGGCTTGAAGCGTCTTTATTTGGATTAATCTTAGTTTATATTTCCGGATGCGCGATGAATTATTACATCTCTAAAGGATTCTTTGATACGGTTCCGAGATCGTTGGACGAGGCAGCAATGATTGACGGTGCAAGTCGTAACACTATCTTCTGGAAGATTATTCTTCCATTATCAAAACCGATTGTTGTCTATACCGTTTTAACTGGTTTTATTGGTCCATGGGGTGATTTCATGATGGCGAACTTATTACTTGGTAACGATAACACTCAATATACTGTTGCTATTGGTATGCAACAATGGTTATTGCCTGCTAACCAAAGTGAATATTTTACTAGATTCTGCGCAGCAGGTGTATTAATTAGCATCCCAATTACATTATTATTCTTCTGGTTACAAAGATATTATGTCGAAGGTGTAACTGGTGGTGCGGTAAAAGGTTAAGGAGATAAAATATGGCAAGTTTAAGTTTAAGACATATTTATAAGGTCTATAACAACGGATGTAAGGCAGTTAGCGATTTTAATTTAGAGATTGCTAATAACGATTTCGTTGTTTTTGTTGGTCCTTCTGGTTGTGGTAAATCTACTACTTTAAGAATGATTGCTGGTCTAGAAGATATTTCCGCTGGTGAATTATATATTGATAATGTATTAGTTAATAATATGGAGCCAAAAGATCGTGATATCTCCATGGTTTTCCAAAATTATGCATTATATCCTCACATGACCGTCTATGATAATATGGCGTTTGGTCTAAAACTCCGTCATGTTCCTCAAGAATTAATTCATAAAAAAGTTATTGAAGTCGCTAAAGCACTTAAGATTATCGATTATCTAGATAAGAAACCAAGAGCAATGTCTGGTGGTCAAAGACAGCGTGTCGCTTTAGGTAGAGCAATCTTAAGAAGCCCTAAAGCTTTCTTACTTGATGAACCATTAAGTAACCTTGATGCAAAATTAAGAACTGAAATGAGAACTGAAATCGCTAAACTTCATAAGACGATTAAGACTACATTTATTTATGTTACTCACGACCAAGTAGAAGCGATGACTTTAGGTACTAAAGTTGTCGTTATGAAATCTGGTTTTATTCAACAAGTAGATACTCCACAAAATCTTTACAATTATCCTTGTAATAAATTCGTTGCGGGATTTATTGGTACTCCTCAAATGAATTTCTTCCAAGCTAAATTAAAAAGAATTGGTGAGAAAGTTGAAATTAAACTTGCTGCCTGCGATGCTAAATTTGTCGTTGATGCGAACTATTTAGCTGGTGTTCGCCCATATTATTTAAGAGCGGAAGAAGATGTTACTATCGGTCTACGTTGTGAACATATTTCTCTCAATCCTAATATTGTTAGTAAGGCTAAACATAAGATTAAAGTTAAGATATCGCACTTTGAAGATTTAGGTAGTGAGACTTTAGTCTATTGTAACTTAAACTTAAAAGAAGATACTTATTCTAATTCTGATTCACAAATTATTATTAAATTATATAAGAAAGATTATTCTTTAAAATCAGGTGATGTTGTTGAAGCGGCGTTTGATTTATCAATGGCGCATTATTTTGATAAAGATACTGAAGAATCAATTAAACCACGTATTCCAAAAGATAACGTCTTTGATTGCTCAATCAAAAGCAATGTTATCTCGTTCTTATCACAAAAGATCAAATTACCAAACGCTATTAAAGTAGAGGACATTAATAATGTCGAATTATTTGTTCCTACTGATGCGATTGATTTTAAAGGAAAATATGAATGTAAGGTTATTGAAATTAAGAAGATTGATGGTAAACAAATTATTTCTTTAAAATTAGATAATCGTATTTTCTATGCCGTTAGTGATATCAATGTTAAAGTAGGTGCTAAAGTTAAAGTTGGATTTGATATTACTCGTATTTCCGTTATGAAAAGAGATATCACTATTATTCCTTCACTTCCAACATTTAATAATTTTGTAGGAACTGTTATGAATATCGCTAACGAGAAGAAAGCATCACATAATTTATTAAAATATTATGATGGAGTAAATAAAAATAACATATTAAATCTTGAACATGAAAAGCAATTAGAGTTAGCAAAACTCGGTATGAGTAATGTAGTTCTTAAAGATCTTAAGAAAGCGTATAAAGATAATCTTAAGAAAGAAAAAGAGGCTTTAAGTGAAAGAATTGGACTTAATACTTTAGGTAAAGATCGCATCAAAGAAGAAAAGAAACTTTATAAAAAGAGACTTTATGAAGCTAAAGAAAAGTATTTCACTAATCGAGTTAATTATCGTAAAGAAATTGTTAAGATTGTTATTACTGAAGATTCTCGTAAAAAGGCTAAATTAATTGAGGAAGATTATAACGATAGAATCAATCAATTAAATAATCTTTATAAAGATAAGATTGAATTATATGAGAAAGGATTTGAAGCATCTCGTCCTTATTGCGAAAAATGCATTAAAGACGATTTAGCGGTTTATAAGAAGGATATATCTATATTAGATAATAATCATAAAAAGACTATTTCTAGTTTAAATAATCAATTAGATAGAATCGTTGATCGTAAGGATCCTAATCGTAAAGTAATTAATGATAAGATTGATAAAGAAAATTTAGAATACAAAAAACAAAAAGAATTAATTGTTTCTAAATCTAAAACCTTCTTCATTAATATATTTGGTTCTTGCTTAAAACTTGATCCAATGATTACTCGTAAGATTGTTCAAGCTTTAGGTGTTTCTATCTTTAATGTTCAATATCGTTACGCGATTGGACTTGATTCTATCAAAGTTGTTAATGGCTCTAACGTTAATGGTCCTATCTTAAAATTAAAGGTTGATAAATTTTTAGATTATGGCAAAGAGAAATTTATTGTTGGTGTTATTAATGACACTAAAGCATATGTTAAAGTAAACAAAATTTATAAGAAAGGCGATAGTGTTAAAGTAACATTCGATTTAAGTAATCTTTCTATATTTGAAAACAAATTAGATATTAGACTTTATTAATTTATGAAAAAGTTATTACTCGCACCCATAGCGTCTTTATTGCTGTTCTCTTGTGGCGGTGGGAGTAAAGTACCTGCGGACATTAAAGAGTTTTTAATGGATGCTTGTAAGACTAATATAGACACTGTTAAAGAAGGAAATTTTACAGAAATATTAGACGAAAAAGTTAATGGCGAATCAGGAAAACATACTATACATCTCCACTTTGAAAGAAAAGACGAAGATAATTTTAGTTTTAAATTTGAAAGTCATTATGAAGGTAAACAAATTAAAGAAGAATCCGGTATTGAAATTACCAGCAAAGTAATTGAATTAAAATATTCTAAGTTCGATACATATCAATATTCAACTACAGTTAATGATGGTAAAACCAATACAATTGAAATTGATCGAAGCGCAGCATACAAACATTATTATAAGATCTATGATGCCGGTGGAAACGTTTATCGTTCTAATGGATTATTTTATGGTGATTTATTAGATATTAAAGCAAAAGACTTCTATCCTAAATATTCTCTTAATGAAGATAAGAGTCAATTAACTTTTAAAGAAGAAAATGCTGAATATGAAAAAGGATTAATGCTTGATCAAAACCTTTTAATCGATCGTCATGGGATGGTCCTAGATCAAACGCAATACGCACGTATGGTTGATACTGCTAGTAGTAACTATACCTCGGTAAAACAATTCGGCGATTATTATTACGGTTAATCTACTATTTCGATATCATCAATTGCTAAAAATAAATAATAAACGATTAACGCAATCGCATTAGC
>JAZLFE010000018.1:0-9147 GCA_045615605.1 Bacilli bacterium
TGAAATGACAGAGTCAAAGTCTGTTGCCTTACCGCTTGGCTACACCCCAAGTTCCTGGTGGGAGAAGATGGATTTGAACCACCGAACCCGAAGGAACAGATTTACAGTCTGCCGCGTTTGGCCACTTCGCTATTCTCCCAGAAAATAAATAACAATGCACGTTATATGGTGGATGCTGAGGGGATCGAACCCACGACCTCCGCCGTGTAAAGGCGATGCTCTCCCAGCTGAGCTAAGCATCCGCTTAGTCTAATTTACGTGCTTAATTAATATATCATTGACCTATTTGGTAGTCAATTAATAACTAATATTTTTTAATATCCTTTTTTGCCGAGGAGATGGAACATGTTTTTCTTATAGATTTCTACTCCAGGTTGATTGAATGGATTTACATCTAATAAATATGCACTCATCGCGCAAGCTTTCATAAAGAAATAGAATAAATATCCTAGATTATAAGCATTAAGTTCATCTAGTTCTAATACAACGTTATTTACTTTGCCATCTTTTTGATGAGCCGTTAATGTGCCTAAATAAGCTTTCTCATTAACAAAGCTTAGTTTCTTACCCTTAATATAATTAAGACCATCTAAATCTTCTTTATCAAATGGTACAGTGACATCTAATGCAGGCTTTTTAATAAATATTAGTGTCTCAAATAATACAGGCGAACCATCTTGAATAAATTGACCTAATGAATGTAAATCAGTAGAGAATGTAGCAGAGGTAGGTAATAACCCTTTATGTTCTTTACCTTCGGATTCTCCAAATAATTGTTTAAGCCATTCAGCAATTTCTTTAAGATGAGGCTCATATGTAACAAACATTTCACTTTGTTTATTGTGTCGATACATATAATCTCTTACTACCGCATAACGGTAACATTTGTTTTTATTTAAATCAGGATTATTAAATTCTTTCATTGCCGTAGATGCGCCACTTAACATTTTCTTAACATCAATACCAGCGCACGCAATTGGGAATAATCCCACTGCAGTAAGAACACTATATCTTCCGCCGATATCGCTAGGCAATGTAAAGGTAGTGTAGCCTTCTTTAATTGCTTCTTGTTTTAACGCGCCTTTTTCTTTATCGGTAGTAGCGAATATCATTTTACTAGCATTCTTCTTACCAACATTTTTAATTAATAATTGTTTTAATAATCTAAAGGAGATGGATGTTTCAGTAGTAGTGCCGCTTTTAGAGATAACATTAATCGCAAATTTCTTATGCTCTAATTTCTTTAATACTTGAGCGATATAAGTAGGAGAGAAAGTATTACCTAAAAAGATAATTTCTAATTTGTCATTATGATAAATTCCTCTTAAAGCATTAATGGATGCTAATGCACCAAGATAGGATCCACCAATACCGCATACTACTAATGTACTAAAATTATCTCTTACATATTTAGCCTTCTTAATAATTAATTCTAATTCTTTCTTATCATAATTATTAGGATATTCTAGCCATCCTAGATAATCATTTCCGGGCATATTCTTTTTGTGAATGCCATTATGAATCTTTTTAACTTTAGATTCGTATGATTTAAAATTAATTTTATCTACTAAATGATTTAAATTAACGTTTAACATGTTATTCTCCTTTATTAAATTTCTCTTCTTCTATTTTTATCCAATCATTAATTTTACTAATTAATAATTTACTATCAATTAAAGATTTATTGCGTTCGCTTAAAGTTATATTCATTTTTCTTTCTTCTTCCGTTAATGATTTTAAAGATACTTTTAAGAAATTCTTTTCGTTATCATAACTTAATACTTTAACTTGATAGACCGCTCCTACTTTTAGATAACGATATATATTTCTAATAAAGAAATTAGAAATTTCTGATATATGAAGTAGACCCATCGTCTCATCTTCAAATACCATCATCGCTCCATAAGGGAGGATACGGGTCACTGTACCTTGCACTATTTCATTTGCTTCGTATTTCATTTTAAATAACTCTCTAATTTTTTAATATCATCAAAACTAGTAATCTTAAATAATCTTTCATCTCCTTTAAGTAGATGAACTTTATTCTTATTTAAGAACGCTAATTCAGTATCGTCGTTTGTAATTTTATTATTCTTATAAGCATCAATAATTATTTTAGCCTTAAAGGTTTGAGGCGTTTGAACTCTAAATATTTCATTACGATTTAAATAAGAAGTTACTTCATAGTTCTTATTCGCTTTTATTAAAGTATCATAACAGTGAATAGCGAAAGTTGTCGCCCCTTTTTTCTTAGTTTCGTTAATTGCTATTTCAATATCTTTACTATTTAGTAATGCTCTAGCAGCGTCGTGAATTAAAATAATATCTTCGTCTTTAACATTCTCTTTAATATGTTTAAGACCAAAGCTAACAGTTTCTTTTCGAGTATTACCACCCGCGATAACCGCCTTAACTTTATTAAATTTATTATTCTTAGTGAAATTAAATACATCCATTACTTTATCTTTAAGGGTAAGAATAATAATCGAATCAATTAATGGAGATTCATTAAGCGCTTTAAGAGGATAATAATAAACTGGTTTATTTTTTACTAAATAAAACTGTTTATAGATTTTACTATTAAAGCGTTTACTGCTCCCTGCGAGTAATAATAAAGCATAATTCATAATTTCTTCTTCTCTTTCTTACGACGTTTCACTAATTTAGATTGAATTGATATATTATCAATAATTAATTTAACTACTTTATCTAATTCTTTATCTTTACGATAATCCGCTGGACAAGCATAGTTGATCCTTCCTTCCTGCATCAATTTAATAACAGTTTCTTTTTCTTTCTTATCGTAGACGGCGATTGAATGACCGCCTCCATTTTTTACAACGGTCATACAAGGGACATCGGTCATTCCATCGCCAATATAAATCATATTGGAGTGAGGAATTCTTGGTTTAATTTTAGTGTTAATACTAATATCGTCATTAACATCTAATGTACCTTTTTCAATACGGTATAGATATTGAGTTTTTTGAGTATAGTTAATAACAAATTTTGGCCACATGGCTAATTTAGTTTTCTTATCGTAGATATATTCACACGCAAATATCTTTTTAAATTCTTTAGCGATTGGACCGCCTTCAATAATCTCTTTATTACCACTACTTACTACGTAATGCTCTAAGATAACTCCTTTACTCTTAGCATATTCGTTCATCTTAGTAAACCAAGTTAATACTCCAGGGAAATGCTCTAACGATTTACCTAAAGAATTAAACCATTTTCTAGTATATTTAATTCCTTTTGCGTGAGCCTGCTCTAAAGTAGATAATAAATAAGATAATATTCTTTCACATTGAGTCTCTTTAGTATTCTTAGCAACATTCGCCCAAAACTGATCTTTAGTTAATCCTAAAGCAGGAGCGAGTCCATAGTTTTGCATGTCTTCTTTACATAAGGTATGGTCGTAATCATACATGATTGCGATAATCGGTTTATTATTCATAGATAAGAAAATATTATCATTAAAGATAATATCCCTCAAATAAAAAACAAAACTCCCTTGGAATTTTCCCTCTCTTTAGTAAAAACTCCCTTGGTTTTTCCCCGTTTCTTGCAAAAACTCCCTTGGAATTTTCCCTTTTTTGTCAAAAACTCCCTTGGTTTTTTCCCAAAATGTGATAATATAATGCTATGGAAGAAGAAAAAATTACATTAAAAAGACATATTGATAAGTGGCTTATTAATTGGAAAAACAAAAAAAATCATAAGCCAGTTTTAATTAAAGGAATACGTCAATCCGGAAAAACTTATTCTATTAAGCAATTTGCTGAACAAAATTATAAGTGTATTGTTTATTTAAATTTTTGGGATAATCCGAATTTAATTGACGCTTTCAATGGTAAATTAGATATAGATTCAATCATTAGAGAACTTTCAGTCATAATGAAGTTACCAAATCTAATTAAAAAAGAAACTATATTTATTTTCGATGAGATTCAAGATTGTCCTAGAGCGCTTTTATCATTAAAGACTAATATGTCAAATAGAGATTATGATTTCATTGCTTCTGGTTCTTATTTAGGAATTAATGGTTATGCGGTAAATGATCAAACACCTAAACCGGTTGGGGCAGTTGAAGAATTCACAATGCACACATTAGACTTTGAAGAATTTTTGTGGGCAAAAGGAGTGAAGCCAAGCGATATTAAAAATATAGAAATTGCTTTTTATAAGAAAACCCCTGTTTCTTTGGCGATGCATAAGATGTTTAGTTATTATTTTAAAGAATATTTATGTGTTGGTGGATTCCCTGAATCAGTTGTAAATTATATTAATACAAATAATATTAGTATCGCGCTAGAGACTACAAAAAATATTGTGACTTATTTACAAAACGATTTTGGAAGAAGAAGAGGCGCTAATAATCAACCGTTATTTAATGTTAATGAAGTAGCAAGAATTAGAGAAGTATTCTCTTTAATTCCCTCCTTTTTAGGTAAAGAGAATAAGAGATTTATTGTTTCTAAAATCTATGCAAAGGGGAGCAAAAATCACGGCAAAGATGCTATAAATTATTTACAAGATGCTGGGGTAATTATTAAAGTTAACAATCTTAAAGTTCCTGCCACGCCTTTATCTATTAATAAAATACCCAATCAATTTAAGATATTTCCTACTGATATTGGTATGTTAGTTTCAATGCTAGAAGAAGGCGTTACCGAGGCGATTTTCTCTAATAATTTAGGTATGGGTAAAGGTATGCTTTATGAAGGTGTAATAGCAGATATTCTAAGTAAAAAAGACGTAGATTTGTTTTATTATGCTAAAGATACAGGTCTAGAATTAGATTTTGTAATTAACTATAAAGGCATATCCACTATCTTAGAAGTTAAGTCTGCTAACGGAAATGCAAAAAGCGCTAAGACGGTTTTATCTCATCCTGATCATTATGGAAAAACTCAATTAATTGTTATTAAAGATGCTAATATTGGCTATGATAAGAATATTCTTACTATTCCTCATTATATGACTTATTTATTATTTAAATAAAAAACCTGTAAGTTTTATTACAGGTAAATATTATTTATTTTGGTGGGCGATGCGAGACTTGAACTCGCACGGATAACCATACGCCCCTCAAACGTACGCGTCTACCAATTCCGCCAATCGCCCAGCAGTGATAATATTACCCTAAATACAAAAAAATTGTAAATAAAAATGTGATAGAATACTTAATCGGAGGAAATAATAATGAAATCTATATTAGTTGAAACCAGTGCTCGTCATATTCATGTGACTCAAGAAGCACTAGAAATTTTATGTGGTAAAGGCTTCTGCCTTAAGGCTCGTAAGGAACTTAGTCAACCTGGTCAATATGTCTCAGAGACTAGACTTGATATTGTGGGACCTAAAAATACTATTAAAGGAGTATCAATTTTAGGACCAGTAAGAAAGGCGAATCAAGTTGAAGTAAGCGCTACTGATGCTCGTACTTTAGGAGTACCTGCTATTATTAGAGAAAGTGGAGATGTCGCTGGAAGTGCACCTATTACTATTGTTGGACCAGTTGGTAAGATTGATCTAAAGGAAGGTTGTATTGTGGCTAAACGTCATATTCATATGACTAATACCGATGCAGCGGAATTTAATGTTAAAAATGGAGATATTGTTAAAGTTGAATTAAAGACTAATGGTCGCTCATTAATCTTTGGTGATACCGTTGTTAGAGTTAATGATAATTTCCGTTTAGCGATGCACATTGATACTGATGAAAGTAACGCAGCCGGATGTGCAGGACAAGTATTCGGCGAGATCGTTAAATAATTAACTGTTTATTCTAAAAGGAGGTAGTTATAACTACCTTCTTTTTTTATAGACATTTAATTAGTAAATAAATATAATTGATATAGTTATGAAGAAGTCTAAATTACTATTATTATTAGCGCCTAGTTTATTTTTATTCACTAGCTGCGATACTGCTCCTAAAATTGATACTATAAGCGAAGCTGATGCGATTAATTATATTCAAAATCAATATAAAGATTATACGATTGGAGATACTTTTAATACACCTAAAAAGGGCATTGCTTCTTGGACAATTAACGAAGAGGAACCTGCTACAGAATCAAAGAACTTAATTAAACAATATACTGGGATTGATAATCCCGAATTAAAATACGAAAAATATGAAATTAGTGACACTAGAATTAATAACTATGTCTCTGAGCTTAATAATAGTTCAGTTACTTTTACTATGGGAACTGATGTTGTCGTTGGTATGAACGAAGATATTTTTAATAAGTTATATTCAATTAAAAATAATGGCGCTGTTGCATATGATTTTGTTTATAAATACGCTGGATCTGGATTAATGATTAATATTGTTCCTAGCAACACCAAAGAACAATATACTAGAACTCATTATTATGATGGTAATGGTAGAGAGACTAAATTTGAAATGAGTATTAGTAAAGATGGTAAAAACTTCTCTTTGAGCATTGAATTCAATTATTAATAAATAAATATTTAACAATATTATTTAATTAGTGATATTATTATTACACTTGCTTGTCAAGAATCCACACGATAGAGATGTAAAAGTGTGGTAGCAACTCTAGTTTACTAGTAAGTGCTATCTCAAAGCGGAGAAATCCGAACGACAAGACGAGAACTGTTAAGTTAATAGCTTCCTCGTCTTGAGGAAGTTTTTTATTTAACTTAGGAGTAACAACTATGAAAAGATTATTCACCTCAGAAGCCGTCAGCGAAGGTCATCCTGATAAAATCGCTGATCAAATCGCTGATGTAATTGTAGATGCTTGTATTAAAGTAGATCATAATTCTCATGTAGCCTGCGAAGTATTCTTATCAGAAGAATATGTTTTAGTAGGTGGAGAGATTACAAGTAATGCTAAAGTAAATTACGAAAAGATAATAAGAGATACTTTAAAAAGAATAGGGTATCTTAAACCAGAAATAGGTATTGGATATAAGACCTGTAAAGTTGATGTTAAGGTTAAAAAGCAATCTCCTGAAATTAATAAAGCAGTATCTAATAAAGATATTCTTAAATTAGGCGCTGGTGATCAAGGTATCGTTTTTGGCTATGCCACAAACGAAACTAAAAACTATATGCCTTTACCTATTTCTATTTCTACTAGAATAATGCAATACGCTTCTAAATTACGTAAAGAAGGAAAGTTTAAGGACGCACGTCCTGATATGAAATCACAAGTAACTTATGATTATTCAAATAATCGCATTGATACTATATTAGTATCTATTCAACATAATCCTAATATTAACTTTAAGAAGTTTAAAGAATTCGTTTTAAATAAAGTAATCATCCCGGTAGTTAGAGAATATAGATTAAACACTGATTTTAAATGCTTAATTAATCCTAGTGGTTCATTTGTTATCGGTGGTCCTTTAGGCGATACTGGTTTAACTGGTAGAAAATTAATTTGTGATACTTATGGTGCGAGTGCGCATCAAGGTGGTGGAGCATTATCGGGTAAAGATCCTACTAAGATAGATAGAAGTGCGAGCTACTACGCAAGATATATTGCTAAGAACTTAGTTGCAGCTGGAGTAGCGGATCGTCTTGAAGTAGAAATCTCATACGCAATCGGAGTATCTAAGCCACTTAGTATTTCTTTCTTAACTTTTAAGACTAGCAAATATAAAGATGAATTAATTGAAAAGATTATTAATAAAGTTTTTGATGCTCGCGTTGGGGCGATTATTAAAAACTTCTCTCTTAATAATCCTAAATTTAATTATGTTGATACTTCTACTTATGGACATTTTGGTCGTGATGATATTTATGTCCCATGGGAGAGGTTAGATAAAGTAAAAGAGATTAAAAAGTTACTTAAATAGATTTAATAAAATCTAATACGAATTGTTGTACATTTTCTCCTGCTTCTTCTGTGTAGCCTTCTGCTGTTATGATGTTGTTTGATATACCACGAATAGCGATAGAGGGAATTTTATAATTATTTGCTACTGAAGTAACCGCGTAACTTTCCATCTCCTCACAATCTTCAGAGAATTTACTATGTAAAAAACTAATATATTTTTTTCCTGTGTTCCAACTATCACAAGAGGATATTATTCCGTTTTCAATTACTTTACCTTTTTGATAATCTATTTCTCGAGCAATTTTTATTAAATTATTATCGCTATATAAAGTAGGTGAGGATAATGCAAATTCTTCACCAGGATTTTGTGGATCACCTTTATAAGATGCAAAATTATATATAGTTTGACCTAATATAATATCGTTTAGATGAACGTCTTTATGATGTCCTCCACAGGAGCCTTCTGAAATAATATATCTAGGAGAGAATTCTTTTATTCCAATAGTAGTAGTCATCGCTGCACCAGTCATTCCTACAGGTGATTCCGCTATAACAACGCTTTTATTTTCGATAGTTCCAGTATAGAAATTAATGTTATCAATTGTTTCTATTTTTCTAGAAGATAATTGACTAATTAATATACCAATTTCGTTAAATTTAGGTTCATTGACTCCAACTATCATTATTTGATAATTTTTATTATTACAACTTGTGAATAAACTAGTTAAAAGTAATAAATTACTTATTAAAAAATATTTGATTTTTTGCATATTAGACTCCCACAAATATTATATAATATAAGTAAATAAAGGAGATATATTATGAAATTAACAATTACTGGTAAAAATGTTAGAGTTACCGAAGGTATTAAGGCAGCCTTAGAAAAGAAATTTTCTAAATTTAACAAGTATTTTGATCGTGACGATGTAACCGCTAGAGTATTAATTAGAACTTATCCTTTAGGAAAGAAGTTAGAAGTAACAATCTTTACTCCTCAAATTATTTTTAGAGCGGAAGCAGTTGATAACGATTTATATAATGCAATGGATATTGCGTTAGATAAATTAGAAGGTCAAATGAGAAAACTTAAGACGAGAATGGGTAAAAGGCAAAAACGCCAAGGTATTGCAGAAGCAATTTATTTTGAGAAGATTGAAGCCGAGAAACTTAAAAAGAAAGATGAAGAAGTAGTTAGAACTAAATCTATATATTTAGAGCCAATGACAGTAGAAGAAGCGATAGCAAGAATGGATGCAATTGATCATGATTTCTTTATGTACTTAGATGTTGATGAAGATAAGATTGCGGTTGTCTATCGTCGTGTTGA
>JAZLFE010000019.1:0-6758 GCA_045615605.1 Bacilli bacterium
AAATATCAAAAAGTTATTTCAATTAAAGACTCAATGAGAGATACTTATGCGATTGGACTTATTCACACTTATAAGGATGAATTAAATAAAGAGATTCCTCCTGAAGAAAAACAAAAGATTTTTGATCGTGGTGGAGAAGAAGATCAAGAAGCAGAAAAGCATATTACTGAAGTAAAAAATAATTTATTAAAATTAAGAAATAATATATTTGGTTTTGAAGTTGATAGTGGTAAAGAAGATATTGTTACCGAAAAGATTGGGATAGATACTGCTTGGAGCGGAGACGCGGTTAAATCAATTCAAAATGCACAAGATGAAAAGAATTTAGCGTTATATTATTCAGTTCCAGAAGAAGGTAGTAACCTTTGGTTTGATTGCTGGACTATGCAAAAAGGCGCAAATAAAGAATTGGTGAATCATTTTCTCGATTTCTTATGCAGCCCAGAAAACGCAATTTTAAATATGAAAGACATTAAATATACCTCTGCTATTGCTGGAGATGCTGTATTTAAATATTTTAAAGATGAATATGGATGTGAAAGTGGTGATGAATATGATTTAAACTATTTTTTTAAAAATGAAGTTGATTCAGATAATTATCAAATCGAAGTTCAATCAGGTACTTTAGCTGCTAGAAAGATTGCTGCTCAATTTCCTAAGGGAGATGTTGTAAATAGTTTAATGGTGATGAAAGATTTTGGTAAGAATAACGATTTAATTTTAAAAATGTGGGAAGATGTTAAATTTGAAACTTTGCCCACTTGGGCAATAACATTATTTGTGATTGAAATTGTTATAATTGCTGCTGGTATTACTACTTTTACAGTACTGAAAATTAAAAACAAAAATCAACGTAAAGAAAGACGCAAAAAAGCTGCCTGATAGTTTGCCTTTCCTTTGGAACTTTGGTAAAATCTTATCATATGTGGTACGAGATTTTATATCGCATTTTGAGTATTATTAACTATATTATTTTAATTATCATCGGTGTACCTTTACTTATCCAAGTATTTAATGTCTTGTTTTGTTGGTTAAAGAAGAAAACTTTTCCTAAGAGCAATAAAAAATCTAAGATTGCGTTTATCTTACCTGCTCATAACGAAGTGAGCGTTATTTATGATTCAGTAAAAGATTTATTAACAAATCAAGATTATCCTAAAGATAAATATGATGTTTATGTAGTTGCTGATAATTGCACGGATAATACAGCTGAACTTGCTAAAAAAGCTGGTGCAATTGTATTAATTCACAATGATCCTGATCCTGCTCATCATATGGCGCTTTATCCTTTAAAGTATGGTATCGATGAAATATTAAAGATGAATAAATATGATTTAGTGGTTCATTTAGATGCGGATAATCATGTTAATAAGGAATTCTCTAGTTTAATGAATGATGCTTATCAATGTGGATATGATTTCTTGCGTCCATATGAAGGAAGCACAAACGCTCCACAAAATTTCTATACTAAAGCTTGTGCTTTATTTTATTCATTTGATTCTCGTTACGGATCTAGAATGAGAGAAAGAGTAGGAGTTTCTGCTCACGTTAATGGTAGTGGTGCGACTATGTCCACTAATATGCTAAAGAAATGCGGTGGTTATGATTCTACTAGTATCTCTGATGATGCAGAATTTTGTTTTAATAGAATATTAGATGGAATTAAAGCTCACTTTGTTGAAGATGCTGTTGTCTATGAAGATATGCCTTCAACCTTTAAAGATACGCTTAATCGTAATTTACGTATTGGAGCGGGAAGCGTTAAGCTTTTGAAAACTAAATTAAAGACTATGTTCTTTGGCTTTTTTAAAACCGGACGCTTATCTTATATGGAGATGTTTTTAACTTATATCTTTATCTTTATCACTCCATTACTTTGCATTTGGATCCCGTTATTTTATATTTATAATTTCACTTTCTTATCCTTAATTGAACACGGAATTATTAGTGTGGGTTATCTATATCCATTATCTTATTATCATTCTATGCTTTGGAACACGATTTGGATTATGGTTGGTGTTGTTGGTGGATTATTTGTAATATTTGGATTCTTACAAGCTTTAATATTAGTATTAACTGATTATAAAAAATTTGGCGCTAAAAAAAGAAGCGAAATGATTGATGCAGGATTTTTATTTCCTGTTTATTTAGCCGTTTATGCCGCTACAATATGTGTTGGTACTTTAAGTAAACCAAAATGGAAAGAAATTAATAGGAATCCAATTAAACATGATTAACAATAAACATTCAGTTGAAGTATCCCATCTAGTTAAATCGTATGGTGAAGTCAAAGCGGTTAACGATATATCTTTTTATGTTGATAAAGGCTCTCTGTTCGCTTTCTTAGGCGTTAATGGTGCAGGCAAATCGACTACAATTAATATCATCTCGACTATCCTAAAAAAAGATAGCGGTAAAGTTCTAATCGAAGGATTTGACTTAGATAAAGATGCCCAAAAGATTAAAAACGAAATTGGTATCGTTTTCCAAAACTCTGTTCTTGATCAACAATTAACGGTTTTACAAAATCTTACTATTCGCACTACTTTCTATGCCTTGACGAAAGAGCAAAGAAAGAAGAATATTGCCGCGATTATTGATCTATTAGATTTAAAAGCGATTCTTAATAGAAGAATATGCCAACTTTCCGGTGGTCAAAAACGAAGAGTTGATATTGCTAGAGCAATGGTTCATGCTCCTAAATTATTAATTTTAGATGAACCTACTACTGGTCTTGATCCTAAAACTCGTCAATCGGTATGGCGATTAATCGATAAGATACGTCGCGAGACCGGTATGACAGTATTTTTAACTACTCATTATCTAGAAGAAGCGGAGAAAGCAGCATTTGTTATTGTTATTGATCACGGTAAGATTATTGAACACGGATTACCAGTTGATTTAAAGAGTAAATATTCTCGTGACTATATTATTTCTTATGGCAATAAGAATACCTCTTTAGAGAGGGCTCTTAAAAAAGCGAATGTTGAATTTAAATATGACACCGATCGTGGTGGTTATTTAATTTATCATAGCGATAAAATAAGTCTTAAAGATATTATTAAGAAATTTGATAAATATTTAAAAGATTTTGAAGTTTTAAAAGGCACCATGGATGATGCATTTATTAATATAACAGGGAGAAAACATGACCATGAATGAGATGCATAGACCAAAGAAAGTAAGAGTAAGAAATCACGAAGTATTTTTTCAATTAACGAAGAGAAATTTTTTAGTTTTTGTTCGTAATAAAATGAGAATGTTCTTTACCTTAATGGTTCCCATTATCATTCTAATTATTTATATTTTATTTTTGCGTTCTCTAGAACTTTCTTCAATTAGAGAGGCGATTAACCAAATTGAAGGCGGACAAAAAATATCTGATGAAACATTAATGTTATTTATGGATTCGTGGTTCCTAAGCGGTAACGTTGCGTTATGTTCTATATCTATTTCTTTGCAGACTAATAATTTAATTATTAATGATAAAGAATTTGGAATTAATCGTGATTTTGCTAGCGCACCTATTCATAAGACAGTTGTCACCTTCGCCTATATGTTCTTTAATTTCTTAATTACTTTATTACTTTGTTTTGCCTTTGTTTGTGTTACCTTTATATTCTTAGTTGCAATGGGAGAATTCTATCTTAGTGCTTTAGACGTATTAGTCATTTTTGGAGTCTTAGCATTTATTACTTTAAATGCATCTGCGTTCACTACATTACTTTGTTCATTTATTGACACTGATGCAACACTCGCGAGTGTTATTGCTGTTGTAAGTGCCTGTTTAGGTTTCTTAATTGGATCATTTATGCCCTTATCCTTAATGCCAAAGGTAATGCAAGACATTGTATTCTTTATTCCTGGAACTCATGCTACTGCATTAATGCGCTATGCTTATTTAAAAACTCCTATCGTTCTTTATGGTTCAGAATTTAGTAAAGAGCAACTTTCTGTTTTAACTAATCAAGTTGGATATAACCTTATATTTTATATAAGGGATATGATGACTCCTGTTGTTTTACAAACTAATCCAATTTTACAAGGTGGTGTCGCAATCGGACCTGGCATTCAAGCTGCAATTACTGGTGGTACCACTGGTATTTTTATGGGATTTAATTTCTTGAGTAGAAAGAACACTGTAAGAACTAATATTAAATAATTTATGATTAATAAAAAAATTAAAGGCTTATCTTTTTTTGAAAAATTTTTATTTTATTTACTATCGTCTTTATCTTTGATAAGAATATTTAGTTACTTAAGATATTCTGTTAAACTAAATTATTTATATAAGAAATATAAAGATTTAATAGTAGATTCTAAAGACAGGAATGTAATCGGTCCTGATTATAAAACTTTTATTTTTTGGTGGGACGGAATTGATGAAAAGACGCCTTTAGTAGTTAAAACAGCTGTCAAATCTATTATGAAAAATGGTAAAAATGTAATTTTAATTACTAAAAATAATTATAAAAAATATGCAAATATTCCTGATTTTATTATTAAAAAATTGAATAAAGGAGTTTTTTCTTTAACTCATTTTTCAGATATTTTACGTAGTGCCTTATTATATAAAAACGGTGGTCTTTGGCTTGACGCTACAGTGTATCTTGATAGACCGTTAGAAGATATTTCAAATTATTCTTTTTATTCTCCTAAGCTTCATTTATCAGCTTTACAAAGATATTTTCCTAGCAGAGGAAAATGGGCAGTTTTTGTAATGGCGGCAGCAAAAAACAGTAAGTTAATGCTAAATACTTTTAATCTTCATTGCGCTTACTGGAAGGATCATGATTCTCTAATAGATTATTATTTAATGGATTATTTTATCCTACTTCAATATCGTCACACCAAAGAAATAAAAAAGATTATTGATTCTATCCCTTATAACAATCCTAATATGAATAAACTTAATTTATTCCTTCCGAATCTTGTAGTGCATCATAAATATGATAAAAGATATTTTGATAAAATTACTAGTAATACTAGAGTGTGTAAGTTGACATATAAATATAATCATAAAAAGTACGACAATCTTGATAATACTTATCTAAAGGCAATCATTAATAAAATCAATGATTCTTCTATACATTAACAATTCTTTTTTTGCTTTTTAAACTTGTGATATAATATAACGCGCTGGTTTAATGCATCCTTAGCCAAGTGGTAAGGCAATTGACTGCAACTCAATGAGCGCTGGTTCAACTCCGGCAGGATGCTCCAGTAATAGTTATTAATGCGCCAGTAGCTCAACTGGATAGAGTGTTTGGCTACGAACCAAAAGGTTACGGGTTCGACTCCTGTCTGGCGCGCCATTACATTGGGATGTAGCGTAGCTTGGTATCGCGTCTGCTTTGGGAGCAGAAGGTCGTGGGTTCAAATCCCATCATCCCAACCAATCAAGGGGCCATAGTTAAGTGGAATAACGTTAGCTTTGCAAGCTTAAGTTGAGGGTTCGATTCCCTTTGGCTCCACCAGAATGTGGCTGAGTAGCTCAGTTGGTTAGAGCAGTCGGCTCATACCCGGCGTGTCGGGGGTCCGAGTCCCTCCTCAGCCACCACATTAAATTGGACCCTTAGCTCAAAGGAAGAGCATTCGGCCCATAACCGAACGGTTGCAGTGTCAGGATCTGCAGGGTCCACCAATTATGGAGGTTTACCCAAGTGGTTGAAGGGGTCGGTCTTGAAAACCGATAGGGGTGTCAAAGCCCGCTAGAGTTCGAATCTCTAAACCTCCGCCAATTTAACTCAATAATCTATCATATAAAAATTTGCGTTGTTAAATTTTATCGATATATAATAATAACAAGTTCAGAGGTTGACGGACTTCGGTCCTACACCCGAACTTTTTTTTTCTGTGATATAATTTTATTATATATGAAATTATATATTGTTAGACATGCTGAACCAGATTATGAACATCACACCATAACTGAAAGAGGCAAAAAAGAAGCTGCTGCGTTAGGTAAAAGATATAACGCCAGTGACTTTGATGAGATTTATTGTTCTCCATTAGAAAGAGCTCAGATGACTTGTGCAGCGGTTACTAAAGGGAAAGGTAAAGTTCATACTGTAGAATGGCTTAGAGAACTTAATCATTATCATGCAGTACTTAAAGGTGGTAAGAAACAAAATTGTTGGGACTTTAAACCAGAATATATTAATAAGCATCCTATGTTATTACAGCCTAACTTCCTAGAAAGTATGGAAGTACGTGATGGAGAATTTGAAAAACATTTATTTAATGTTTGGGATTCTTTAGATAAATTACTCGCTAAACACGGTTATAAAAGAGAAGGGTACTTTTATAAAGTAACAAAAAGAAATAAAGATAAAGTAATATTATTCTGTCACTTTGGAATAATGTCTGCGATTGTCGCTCATTTAATGAATATACCATTCACTAATGCAGCACAATTTATGATTTGCCCTCCTAGTGGAGTTACAGTCTTTATAACTGAAGAACGTACTCGTGGGTTAGCGCAATTTCGTATGAGTAGATATGGAGATACTACGCATTTAGGTAAACAAGGAATCTTAAGAAGTTTTTCTGGTAGATTCTGTGAATTATATACTGATAAAACAAGACATTAATTATGGAAAAAGAATATAAATTATCAAATGGTCCTCTTTTAGATAAAGAAGGAAACTTAATTGAAGCGGGTTATGCTTATTCTTTAGTGAAAGAATATGACCGCAAAGCAATAAAAGGACTTAAGTCTCGTATTAAAGAATGGGACTATTATTATGTTGGCAACA
>JAZLFE010000020.1:0-26935 GCA_045615605.1 Bacilli bacterium
ATTTTTGTCAAAAAGAGCACAAAGTTAAAAGTAAATTATGTCAAAAAGAACACAAAGTTAAAAGTAAACTACTAAATTTAGTTAGATATTAATTATTACCGCCTAAATATTTAAGAAAGCAAGGCAATAAATAAATAGGCTTCATTTCTAACATGTTATCATTCGATATATCATTTTGAGAGAATAATAATCTTCTAGTAATTCTAGAAGAATATTTATTAGAAAATTCGTTTATTGATTTATGATTTCTATAATCAGATGATTTAATTTCAATAGGAATTAATTTTGTTTTATTACTAATTAAAAAATCTATTTCGTGTGGATGCGTTTGAGGAGGGGTCTTCCACGAATAATAAAATAACTCTCTACCACTGCTTTTAATAATCTGAGCAGCCACATTTTCGTAAATGTAGCCAAGGTTAGCATCTAATTTATCACTTAATAACTTGCTATAAATGCTTTGATCCACCACTAATTGACTATTAAATAACTGAGTAATAAATAAACCGATATCGCAATAATATAATTTAAAAGTAGAAAAATCTTTTGTTAAATTAAACGCAATGGAAGGGTCTTTTACGTTATTGCAAACAATAACAGCCTTAGAATCAACTAAATCAGCGAGATATTCTTCTTGATATTTCCTATTTCTAATTTTTATTGCTTTTGTCATAATAAATCGATTTCTTTTGAGAGCTAATTGACTTGGAATTGAATCAAAAATTAAAGAAATTCTACCGGTAGGATCAATTTTATTAAAATCTTCTTTGTATAAATCTAAGATGCCCTTTTTTATTAAATCGATTTCTTTAAAAGACTTTTTATCAATAAAGGCTTCGACAGCTTGCGGCATGCCACCAACTGCCATATAAATTCTAAAATCTTTCATCAAGACCCTGTTGGTAGATTGACCGACCGGACGATTATTTAAATAAATTTTATTTAATATTTCATTATCCTTGTTACATGCCCAATTAAATTCCTCATAATCCATTGGAAAAACATCTATCTTAGTTTCCTCAGATGGAATTAATATATTTTTAACGTTCTTTTTAATACTAATTAAAGATCCAGTTTCAATATAGTCATATCTTCCATCTTTAACAAGATGCTTAATAGCTTGTCTTACTTGTGGAACTAATTGAATTTCATCAAAGATGATTACCGATTCCCTTTCATATAACTCGATTGAAGTTATAGCCTGAAGTCTAAGAAAGAAAATATCTAAATTAGATATATCATCAAACACTTCTTTTAATTCTTTAGATATATTAGAAAAATCGATTAATATATAACTTTTATAGTTACATTTAGCAAAATTTTCCGCAATTACACTTTTACCAACCCGTCTAGGTCCTTGTAAGAGAGCTGCAGTTTTACCTTTATAGGTATTTTTCCACCAATTCAGACTTTCTGAGGCTTTTCTTTTAAATATAATATCGCTATTCATAATTGAATAATAACTAAAAATAATCAAAAATGCAATATGAAATTTATCAATTTTATGCATTTATGCAACATGAATTTAGTCAAAATTATGCGTTTTTGCAATATGAAATGGCCATACCTTTCAATAAAATTAGAAAATCTTCTCTTTAATATAGGTGCAAAAACGAGGCAAAACGATTTCTATATAACCATAAGTAGGAGAGCTTAAGATTCCTTTTTTGATAAGACTATTACGGTATACATTTAAGATTTTTAAATTTATCTTTGATTTTGACATTAAATTCTTTTTTTATAAATATCTTTTTAGCAGTACCAACTTCGTATAATTGAGAAACAATATTTTCAATAATGTTTTCTTTCATACCAGGATCTACTACAATCCAATCTTTCTTTTGCTTAAAAAAAGAAGCTATAGAGGATAATAAGACGGTTTTTCCACTTCCACGAATACCTGTAATTACATAAGTCAAATTAGAAGGGTAATCATTTGAAAACTCTGAAATGATTTCTTCACTCTCTTTAATTCTATTAATTAAATTTTTTGGTTTAATATCGAAACTTATAGTAAAAGGATTATTATAAAATCACTTCTATATTTTAGAATTTTAGAACCTTTTAGAACTTTTTAGAACTTATTTTAACTTTTAGAACTTTTTAGAACTTTACCCATTTATATAAATTTAACGCTTTAAAGAATACACACTAGATTATGTATTTAAAAGAAACAAGGGGAAATTTGGTAAAAGAAAGTGGGGGAAATTTGGTAAAAGAAACAGGGGGAAATTTGAAAAAAAATAGAATTATTTACATTTATTAAAATATTAAATATTTTATTAACACTTAAATATAAAAAGGACGATATTTACATCGTCCTTATTATTTTATTAACAAAGTGATTTATTTTAGTTACTTTGAATATCTTTAATGAAGTTATTGATTCTTCTTTTATTATCTTTAGCGTTAACTTCTCTCTCTAAGATCTTCTCGCTCGCTAGCATAGCGATATTAACCATTTCTTGATGGATTTTATCTTCGCTTTGCTTTATCTCGTTTTCAATCTCTTTCTTCGCTTTAAGTTTTTCTAACTTAGCGTCTTCCTTAGCTTTACTAATAATAATCATTCTTTCTTTATTAGCATCAATCTTAGCTTGATTAACGATTTCTTTTGCCTGTTTATATGATTTATTAAGTGAGGCTTCAGCCTCATTTAATTTATCAATCGACAATAGTTCGTTCTTCTTTGCCTCATCAATATTCTTCTTAATATAATCGTTACGCTTCTTTAAGAAGTTCTTAACGGGTTTATACGCTAAAAAGAATACCGCGGTAAATAGAATTAAGAACGCTAGTAATTGAATGAAGAAGGGCCAAAACTTTGGAATAAGTTTTTCAATAACGTTTCCAATATCAGGACCGCTCATAATTACATTGCTCCTGCTTGTCCGCCTAAGACAAAGATAATTAAGATTGAGATGAGTAAGCAGTAAATACCGCAAGTTTCATCAAGCGCAATC
Source organism: Bacilli bacterium (assembly GCA_045615605.1). GTDB lineage: Bacteria > Bacillota_I > Bacilli_A > RFN20 > CAG-826 > UB1719. Next base: position 2,964 of record JAZLFE010000020.1, read on the forward strand.
GCCACGATCATGTTACTACGTAATTTGCCCATCATTTCGGGATTACGGTACATACCTTCAATGGCCTTAGATGCGATCATACCTTCACCGATGGAACTAAATCCTGCTGAGATCATGGCAATACCTGCACCAATTGCTACTAAACCTAAATTCATAGCTTTTACCTCCTTTCTGTGGATAAAGTAAGTTGCTCCTCCACTTTATATTCCTCAGGTTTCTCTTGTGCAATAAATAGCATCGAGAGAAACATAAAGACCAATGTTTGAATCGCTCCTGAGAATAAATCAAAATAAGCATGTAAGACCGGGGTTACAAACGGAGCGAATATAATTGAACCTCCAGGACCTACAGAGAATATATAAGCACCAAAACTAGATAGTGCCCAATATACTAAAGTCATTAATACCATACCCGCGAAGGCATTACCAAATAAACGAAGTGTCATTGATAATAAAGGCGCCCACATACCAATTAAATTAACGGGTAAAAATGCCGGAATTGGATCAACATATCTTTTAAAATAATGCCACTTCGTATATTTGATACTAGTCACATGAATTAATACGAAAGTAATTAAGGCTAATGATAATGGAACGCCTAAATAAGTTAATGGATTAGGGAGTCCAGTAATACCAATTACAAAGCAAGAGAATATAAATAATGCGATAGCGAATATATAACCACCAAAGTTTTCAAATCCTTTACCCATGTTATCATCAACTAAATCATCGATTTTACTAACTGCGATTTCCGCTAATGCTAATAATCCTTTAGGTCTTTTAAGTGGATCAGCCTTTTTAACTAATATAAAAATCACTAAGCATAATATGATAAGTAAAAACATCACAATAAGTGACATAATTACTTCACCTGGAATATCAAAATCGAAATAATGCTTAAAGATTTCTTCCATGCTAATTATTTATTCCCCTTATCATTATCATGATAGAAAATAGCAAGAATGATAGTAGATGGAAATAATGGAATAGCGCATGTAATCCAAGACCAGTTAAATAAGATATTAATAGTTTCGTTTTCAGTTACTACGTAATGAAGTACGATACAAACAGCGAACGCAACTCCATAAAGAATAAAGCGAGAGAAATAAAATAATACTGATAAACCAGTACCGGTTCCACTCTCTTTTGCTCTACCAGAGATTATATCTCCACTTTTAAACATTAAGATTTGGCTAATAATAGTTACACCACATCCTAATATCCAACCTGTAGTAGGTCCCCAATATTTAGTAGTAAAACCAACAGGAACTACCGCAAGTAGTCCAATAGCGAACATTATCGCTACTACTAATAAACACTTTTTTTCTGGACTTAAGTTTTTCATATTAGATTAAATGCTTCTCTAATGTAGCAACCTCAATAATACCATCTTTATATTTAATATTAATATTACCTTGGATTAATGGTTTTAGATAATTTCTAAATTCTTCCGTCATCTCAGTTTTACCACCAATCATTTCAAATGGGATCGTTTTCTCTACATTAGCGATCTCCGCAATATCCATTAATTTATATTCAACTTTATATGGATTATCCGATTTTCTAATAATGCATACCATCTTAGCGGTTTCACCTTTTAAAGCCGATTCAAACGCTAATTTAGAGCATTCAATTGCTTCATCATGATCTACTTTACTTGCTAAGATAGAATCCGCTCTTTGAATTAAAGATAATTCAATAGAACGAGTTGGTAGATTTAAACGAGTCTCAACAATTTTAGCTAATGCATCACTAGCACCACCTAATTGAACGTGGTTAAAGGCATCTACTCTAGCAGTTGAGGTATCTCTTTCAAATTGAATACCTTCGCTAATAGCGACAATACAATGTCCTTTCTTTTGATAGGTTTCTTTAACATCCTTAAGGAATTCATCTAAATCAAAATAATTCTCTGGTAGATGAATATAGTCAGGACGAGCGTTTTTAGGAAGTAGATCTACACTAGCGGTTAACCAACCAGCGTTTCTTCCCATTATTTCTATAATGAAGATTTTTCCTTTCTTATAGCATCTAGCGTCAGTACATATTTGTTTCACTAAATTGATAACCGATTTAGCCGCACTAGGGAAACCAATACAATGATCGGTAACGGCTAAATCGTTATCAATCGTTTTTGGTATACCAATAACTTTAACGTCTAGATTTTGTTTCTTACATAATATCGATAATTTTTGGCAAGTATCCATAGAATCGTTACCGCCATTAATAAAGATATAACCAATATTATGCTTTTGTACGGTAGAGATAATCTTTTGGTATAAAGGATCACGGATATCTTTAGGTAATTTATATCGAGTGGTACCTAATGCTGCTCCTGGAGTCTGTAATAATAGTTCGATAGTATCATCTTTTTCTTTATTTAAATCGATGATTCTATCATCAATTAATCCTTCAATACCGTTTAATGAACCATAAATGCCTGATATTTGGTCTTTATGTTTCTTCGCTTCTTTTATTACTCCATATAATGAAGTATTAATTAAGGCGGTAGGACCGCCTGATTGAATATACACTAATGCTTTAGCCATAATCTACTCCTTAAAGATACTTAATAATTTTAATAATATACCCTTATTTAAAGCAACAAAAATTGAATTATCGCAATAATTTGAATTAATACTAAATGGATTTTTATATATTTTTTGCTGTTTGAATTTTTTCAAATTTAAAGCACATTTAAATTGTTTTCCCCCACTTTGCAACCACTAAAATCCCCCACTTTGCAACCAATAAAATCCCCCACTTTGCAACTGATTGAATTATTAAATAGTCAAATATAGCGTATTAATCGGACGGTATATATTGCTAATATACCTTCCCAAAAGAACTCAAAACTAAAAAATAGAGTACTTAGCGATTAATATAAAGTTTTTTTAAAGATAATGCCAACTAAATAAAAAAACACGGAATAGCCGTATAATTTCATGTTTTTGGTACCCTCTAGGCGATTCGAACGCCTGACCTACGGCTTAGAAGGCCGTTGCTCTATCCAGCTGAGCTAAGAGGGCACAGCGTATATACTATAAAATTATTACTGTTATTTTTCAAATATTTATTTATAAAAAGTTAAATATTAATCTCAACTTTATTTTTTATGAAAAAGAGAACTAAAATTAAAATCTTTAAGTATTAAATACTAAATTTAGGACATCAAATAATTTATAATTATTTTAGATTATGAAAGATAGGATATACTTTGCGATTGATCTTAAAAGCTTCTACGCTTCAGTAGAATGTATTTATCGTCATCTAGATCCTTTAAACACTAATCTTGTGGTCGCTGATATATCACGCACTGAAAAGACTATCTGTCTAGCGGTTTCTCCTTCTCTTAAATCTTTTGGAGTATCTTCTCGTCCTAGATTATTTGAAGTAATAAGTAAAGTAAAAGAAATAAACAACCAAAGACTAAAAGAAGCGCATTTAAATAGATTTAAAAAGAAGAGTTATTATCTAGATGAACTAAAAGATAAAAATATTGAACTAGATTATATAATCGCTACTCCCCAGATGGCGAAATATATGGAAGTAAGTGGGAAGATTTATACCATCTATTTAAAATATTTCGCAGAAGAAGATATTCATGTCTATTCAATTGACGAAGTCTTTATTGATGTCACTAATTATTTATCGCTATATAAATTATCTCCAGCGGATTTAGTCGCTAAGATTATTTATGAGATATATAAAGAAACTGGTATCACTGCTACAGCAGGAATCGGGACTAATTTATTTCTTGCTAAAGTGGCAATGGATATAATTGCTAAGAAGGCTAAACCTAATAAAAATGGAGCGAGAATTGGATATCTAGATGAAATTAGATTTAAAAATCTATTATGGGAACATACCCCACTAACAGATTTCTGGAGAATTGGACCTGGTATAACAAGAAGATTAAATAATAATGGGATGTTCACCCTTTACGATATCGCTAAAAGAAGTATCGAAGATGAAGATTCTTTATTTGAAATATTTGGTATTAATGCTGAATTAATTATTAATCATGCTTGGGGAATAGAACCAACTGTAATTAGTGATATTAAAAAATATAAACCAATTAATAAATCTTTATCCCAAGGACAAGTCCTTAGTAGAGCATATTCTTTTAATGAAGCACTTACTGTCATTAAAGAAATGGCAGATTTACTCGCACTTGATTTAACTAAAAAAGAATTAGTAACGAGTCAAATAGTTTTATATATTGGTTACGAAAAATTAATTAATCAAAAATATAAGCCTAGTAATATCGCTAAATCGTATGTAGGTCAACTAGTGCCTTCTCCTACTGGAGGTAGTATAAATTTAGATTTATATACTTCTTCCTCTATTTTAATTCAAAATGCTGCGGTTAAATTATTTAAACACTATTCTGATCCTAGACTACTAGTAAGAAGAATTATTATCGCAGCAACTAATATATTGAATAAAGATAATCTTAAAGAAGATAATTATCTTCAATTAGACTTATTTGAAGATTATAAAAAGGAAGAATCAGCGGTTAAAAAGATTAGAAAAGAAGAAAGATTACAAAATACGATTAATAAAATTAAAGCAAAATACGGTAAGAATTCGGTTCTAAAAGGTACTTCATATCTAAAAGAAGGTACAACTAAAGAACGTAATACTCAGATAGGAGGGCATAAAGCATGAATAAAGAAGAATTAATGAATGTTGAACATAAATTTAAGCCCTACCGTAAATTAATGGATAAAGAAAAGATGGCCGCTCAATTTCTTCCTTTTGCCGCCCTTACTGGATTTGATCAAATCATAATTGAAAGCGCAAAAAGAAAAGTTAAACAAAAGATTTTATTAGACGATAAGAAAGAAGAACTTAATCGTAAATTAAATTATTTATGTAAGATTCCTAATGCTTATATAGAGGTTACTTACTACCAATTTGAAAAATTAAAAGAAGGTGGAGAGTATATTACTAAAAAGGGCAATATCAAGAAAGTCGATAGGGATAATAAATGCATTATCTTTAAAGATAAAACGATTGTTTGCTTTAAATATATCAGAGATATTAAGTCTACAATTTTTGATTTTGAATAATTTAATAAATACTAACAAACCTAGCAAACCTAACAAAAAATCAAATACTAACAAACCTAACAAACCTAACAAAAAATTTTACTCATATATATACACTATTCATAATACTTTTTTAATTAATAAATAATTGTTATATAGCCTCTACAAAAAACATTAAATTTTATTCTCTTAATATAAAAAAATGGATAGACTGATTTAAATTAAAGTGTTAAAATAAAATTGCAATCGATAAGGTTGCTATTATTGCCGTTAGTCGAGATACGGGGTATAAAAGCTCGATGTAAAATATTGCCGTTAGTCGAGATACGGGGTATAAAATGCTCGACTTAAAATATCGTTCCCAAAATGGAACGATTTTTTGTTAACATATAAATATGCAAGAAGGAAAATTTTATTTTATTAAGGATGAATTTATTAATAAATTTAACTTTAACGGTTTGCTTATGATGAACCACATTATAGTTAACGGAAAACGTCATGATCGTCCCTGCTTTTTTGCTTTAAAAGATAATAACGTAAAAGGAATTTATTGGATGGTTCCCCTTTCTCATAAAACAGAGAAATATAAAAAAAGTCTATGATAAAAATATTAAGAAAAGAGGATATTGCGATACGATTTTGATTGCTCCGTTTTATAAACATTCTAAGAGCGCATTTCTCTTTCAAAATATATTTCCGATAACAGAAAAATATGTAGCAAATAAATATATAGATAAAAATAAAATTGATGTTGTCTTAAGAAAAGATATTGAAAGAAAAGTAATTTCTTTAGCCAAAAGAACAATTAAAAAACACTACCTAGGATATAGGAACATTTTACCGGATGTTGATAAAATTAAAAAAATTTTAATTAAAGAAATGAGGTTTTAATAAAAATTAATGTAATTTCTTAAATAATTGTTCAGCAACATCTTTAGATAATATTTGACTTAACTCATCTTCGCTAGCGTTCTTTAATTCATCAATGCTTTGATATTGTTTCATTAATACTTCAAGTCTCTTCTTACCAAGTCCTTTAATATCATCAAAAATTGATTTAAACATATGTTTATTTCTTTCGTTTTTATGAAATGATATAGCAAACCTATGCACTTCATCTTGCATTCTCATTAATAAGAAAAATAACGGTGATTTATGATCAAGTGGATATATCTTACCCTTTTTATCAATTAATCCTTTAGTCTGATGCTTATCGTCTTTATATAGTCCAAAAATTGGAAACGGATATTTTTTCTTAATTGCTTTAAGTTGAGGAAGCCCACCATCAAGTAACATTAAATCAGGTAATTCACCTTTTTCTTCTACTAGACGAAGATAACGTCGATCAATTACTTCTCTCATACTAGCAAAGTCATCATTACCCTGACCTTCAATATGATATTTACGATATAGTTTCTTATTAGGCGCCCCATTGATATACACCACTAAAGCGCTTACAGGATCACTACCTTGTAGATGAGAGTTATCTAATAATTCAATATGATATGGAGTCTTGATTTTAAGTAATTTGCCTAACTTAGTAAGTAAACTTAAATTATTATCAGTAAGTCTAGCGGTTAAGAAATGTTTATCAAGACTATCTTTTGCATTATTCTCCGCTACTAAGATAGCCTCATATATTACTCCTCGTTTAACGCTGACTACTTTAGTAGATAATAATTCACTTAATTCATCTACATTAGATAAATTAACCGCAATCATTTTAGGAACATCAACTTTAGAATAATATTGTTCTATTAAGTGAATTATTTCTTCCTCATCATTAAATAAAGTAGGCACAACATAATTATTCTTACCAAGTAACATACCATTACGGTAAGTAAGAATAGTTAAAGAGAGATATGTATCTCTAATCGAGTATGCAATAACATCTAATGATTTAAAATTAGGCTGCTCCACTACTTGTTTCTGATGAATTAAAGAAATAGAGTCTAATAATTTTTTATATTCACTTGCCTTTTCGTATTCTTGTCTATCACTATAAGTAAGCATCTTATTTTTAATTTCATTTTTAATCTCTAAATCATTACCGTCTAAGAAACTTCTAATCTTATTTACCATCTCTAGATATACTTCTTCGTTAATTGCATTAACGCATGGAGCGAGGCATTGCCCTAAATCTTTATATAAACAAGGGACTTTAGGAAGATTCTTACATTTTCTTAATGGAAATAATTTATTTAATAAATCAATTATTTGATACGCTGCACCACTATTAGGATAAGGACCAAAATAATAATATCTTTTATCTTTATTATTACGGGCAATCTTTAAAATTGGATTAGTAGATTTCGCTAAAGCAATATAAGGATAATGGGAATCATCTTTAAGTAAGATGTTATAGCGAGGCATATGTTCATGAATTAAATTCATTTCTAAAATTAATGCCTCTTTTTCATTCGCGGTGATAATGTAATTAAAATGATCAACATGAATTACCATCGCCTCTACTTTTCCTATTTGAGGACGTAAAAAATATTGACTAACTCTTTTGTATAAATCTTTCGCTTTTCCAATGTAGATAATTTTATTATCTTTATCAAACATTTGATAAACCCCTGGTTTATGAGGGATTAATGGAATCATCGTTTTAATATTATTATTCACGTCTACATTTTACACTAAAATCGATAAGTTTATTTAAGAAGGAAGGAAATGTATATATAATATAAGGGATGAGACAAAATAAAATAATCGCTACGATTGGCCCTAGTGTCAATACGGTCAGTAGAATTACTGAACTAGTTAAAAAAGGAATGAACTGTGCTAGATTAAATTTCTCGCACGGTGACTATAAATCACATCAACATAATATTGATATGATTAAGGAAGTAAGAAAGAAACTTAACGTTCCTCTTCCAATTATTTTAGATACTAAAGGTCCAGAAATAAGAGTCAAAGATTTTATTAATGGAAGTGCAATCTTAAAGAATGGTCAAACTTTTATCTTAGATAATAAGAATAAACTAGGAGACGAGAAACGTGTCTCCATTACTTTTAATCAATTAGGTAAATACGTTAAGAAAGGTACCACCATTATTATTGATGATGGGCATATATCTTTAAAAGTCACTAAGGTAGATAATGACCAAGTAATTACTAAAGTAATTCATGGAGATAAAATCTCTAATCATAAATCTATTAATGTCCCTAACGTTTCAATTAAAATGGATTACTTAAGTAAAAAAGATAAAGAAGATTTACTATTTGGTATTAAAAATAAAGTAAGCTTTATCGCAACGAGCTTTGCTCGTAATAAACAAGATATGGTTGATTTAAGAAAATTCTTAGACGATAATGGCGGTAAAGATATTGAAATAATCGCTAAAATTGAAAACGGCGAAGGTGTTAAAAATTACTCTGAAATATTAGAAATCGCAAACGGACTTATGGTCGCTCGTGGAGACTTAGGAGTAGAGATTCCTTTTAGAGAAATTCCTACTATTCAAAAGAAGTTAATTAATTACTGTAACGAAAACGGTAAGATCGCCGTTGTTGCTACGCAAATGCTAGAGTCGATGACTAATTCTCCTCGCCCGACTAGAGCGGAAGTAAGCGATGTCGCAAATGCGATATTTGATGGAGCAACTGCGGTTATGTTATCTGGCGAAACTGCAAGTGGTAAATATCCATTTGATGCAGTTAAAGCAATGTCTAATATTTCTAAAAGTGCATTTGAATCTATCTTCAATAATAAATGCGAAATCGATATTAAATGCTCCTATACAACGACTGAAGGTGTCTGTAAGGCAGCATGTATATGCGCCGATATGGTGAAAGCTGATTTTATTACGGTTTGTAGTTATTCAGGTAAAACCGCTAAATTACTCTCTAACTTCCGTCCTAACTTACCAATATTTGCGTTAGTCGCAAACGATTTTGGTTATCACCAATTAGGCTTATATTATGGCGTCAAAGCATTCCAAGTTAAAGAAGATAGCAGCGCAAAAGAAGTTACTAAAATGGCGTTAGACTCAATTAAAAAATATTACACTAATTCAAAAGGAAAGAGAGTTGTAATGATATCAGGAGACCATTTCTCTTATGGTAAAACTGATACTGTTACAGTATACGAATTATAATGAATATAAGTGCTAAGATTAACGATAGTATCTATAAGAAAATTATTAAAAAATATTCTTCTTATAAATTAGATAGCCCAAACGTTTACGTAATCTTTTTTGCTAAGGTTAAAGATGCAACGTTAACTATGTTTACAAAAAAGAAGGATGAATATTCTTTGACTTACACTAATGAGACTAAAACTAAATTAAATCAATTCATTAAAGCTTATAAAATTAATGAATATGAATTTTATGATAATGATAATACTGAGTCAGTAAAAGAAGTAGAAAGTGATACTGGATTTAAATATATTGATGATCAAATTGGTAGTGATGAAGTAGGCACTGGAGATTTCTTTGGGCCAATATGTGTAGTCGCTGCGCTTGTTAAAAAAACTGATTTAAAACGCTTAAAAGAGTTAGGCGTTATGGATTCAAAAAAATTAGATGATGAGAAGATAAGAAAAATCGCTAAAGTAGCGATTAAAGAATTTAAATATTCTTCTTTAACTTTAGATAACGCTAAATACAATCAATTAACCGCTAAAGGATTTAATATGAATAAACTTAAGTGTTATCTTCATAATAAAGCCTTATCAAATTTAAGTAAGAAGAATCCTAAGATTAAAAACATTTATATCGATCAATTCGTTTACGAAAAGAAATATTATGAACATCTTAAAGATGAAAAAGATGTTCTTAAAGGAATTGTGTTCCATACGAAGGGAGAATCTTATTTTCCAAGTGTCGCCTTAGCAAGTGTTATTGCTAGATACTCATTCCTGCTTAAGATGGATGAATTAAATAAGAAATATAAGACCAACATTCCTTTTGGAGCGTCTAATATCGTTGATAAATTTGCATCTAACTTTGTTAAAAAATACGGTATCAAAGAATTAGACAAAATCGTTAAAAAGAATTTTGTTAATTACGATAAATTAACTAAGTGATAATAAAATTATCCCAGCGATACCAAACGCAAGACCAATATATTGAATAATAGTTAATCTCTCTTTTAAGAACGCTAAAGAGAAGATTAAACATAGCCCGATAACTCCTACTCCAATAGTAGGATAAACGATTGTAGAAGAAACAGATGAGTCCACCCTTGCTAATAATAAAACCATCACATTTAAACCAAATATTAATAGACCTGATATAACAGATAGATAAGAAGTCTTAGTATATTTCTTCAAAGTAATTTCTTTTCTTTTACTAAAGAAATATAGGATAGATAAAGTAAAGGTTATTAATAAGGCAAAAAACATTAATTCATACTTATAACTTCCTTCATATCTTCTCATCGCTTCTTTTTGGAAGATCGAACACGCTGCGTTAGTTAGTAAAGTAAGGAGAGCATAAATAAACCATTTTAAATTAAATTTCTTTTCTTTATCTCCTGGTTTCTTAATTACCATTAAGGCAATAGAAATTGAAGCAAATATAAGACCTAAAATTATTTTAGTATCAATCGTTACATCCCAAAATATTAACCCCCATAACGCAGTAGCGATTAATCCTAAATTCGCAAATAAGACAGTAAGAGAAAATGGACCACTTGTGATAGCTTTTTGAAAAAAGAATAAGAAAAAGAAATACGACAAACCAAATCCTAATGAATATAAAATTACAGTTGCTTCAAATTCTCTAAATATAGAAAACATTATTCCCCAAGCAATAGTCGCTGCTAAGGTTAACACTAAATTAAAAATAATTTCAGGATGTTTTAATTGATTATTTTTCTTAAGAAAAATCTTAGAAAGAATATTATAAGTTGCTGCGAATAAAACCGCTAAGAATAAAAATAAATAATCCATAATTATTCAAATAATTTAACTGCATCCAAAAAATATTTAGGTAAAGGAGATTTAAAAGTCATTTTCTTTTTAATAGAAGGATGTATAAAACTAATCTTATACGCGTGTAATATTTGACCATCTTTTACTTTATGTCGGTTATCTTTACCGTATAATAAATCTCCAATTACTGGATGATTAATATATTCAAAATGAACACGTATTTGATGCGTTCTGCCTTGTTTTAATTTAACGTCAACTAAAGTAGCATCCTTTAATCTTTTAATTACTTTAAAGGATGATTCAGCTTCCTTTCCTTTTATAGTATCGACACTCATCTTAAGTGGATTAGATTTATCTCTTCTTATTGGAGCGATGATTCTTCCTTTATCTTCTACAATCACTCCTTTCACTAAAACTTTATATTCTCTATGCATAGTGTGTTTCTCAAGTTGCTTACTGAGCTCTCGATGCGCTACATCGTTTTTAGCGACTACAAGTAGTCCTGAAGTATCTTTGTCAATACGGTGGACAATTCCTGGTCGAGTAGGATCAACGCTGCTTAAATCCTTTATATGATAGATTAAAGCGTTAACAAGAGTATGTTCATGATTACCGTTACCAGGGTGCACCACTAAGCCTCTTGGTTTATTAATAACTAGTAAATCTTTATCTTCGTAGATGATATCTAAAGGAATATTTTCTCCTTTAAGTCCTTCTACTTTTTTATTATCAATAATAATTTCGTCATTAAATTCTACTTTATAGTTAGACTTAACAATCTTACCGTTAACATTGACTAGACCTTCTTTAATAATCTTTTGCACTTGAGAACGAGAAAAAGAAGAATCGATTTTAGGAATAACTAAATCAATTCTTTGATTTACATATTCTTCTTTATTTATTTTTATTTTCATTTTTCTTTTCTTCGTCTAATTTCTTTTGGTATTCTTCAGGAGTCATAGAGTATTCACCTTTACGATTTCTCTCTAATACTTCTTTTATCTCATCAATAATGATGAAGATAATAATTAAGAATACACAAACAGTAACATAACTATCAGCGATATTAAATGTCGCATCAAAGAAAGAAAATTGGATCCAGTCAATTACCCCACGGAATCCTACGATATTCTCATAATAAAATAATCCATCAATTAAATTACCAATACATCCAGCGTATATTAATAAGATACAAACACGGTATCTCATTTTTAATTCTTTCTTCTTATATAAATAAGCGATTGGGATAATCACAGCGAGAAGAGAGCGTACAACAATTAACGCAATTCTAGCGCCTTCACTATTTGCTCCAAAGGAGAACATTCCTCCTGTATTATGAGCTAAAGTAACAAATAAAAAGTTAGGAATAATAGTTACTTCTTGTCCTACAAATAAATTTAATTGAACCGCCCATTTAGAAACTATATCAGCAATAATCGCAAATAAAGTAATATAAAAGAGAGGACTTTTAATTAAACATTTAAAAAAGTTTTTAACTTTTTCTTTAGTAAATATATCTTTAATTTTATTTAGCATTCTTTAAGACCTCATAGCAACGTTTACATACTTTAGTGCCGTCGCCTAAATCATATAAGTCTTCATGATAATTCCAACAACGTGGGCATTTCTCACCCTTCGCTCGTTTAGCGATAATCTTCTTACTACCAAAGCTTATACTTGCTTGAGATACAATAAAGACACGCGCTAATTCTTCTTTTGAATAACTACTAAGTAATTCAAATATATCTTTATCATCAGTAGAGATTTCTACCATTGCCTCTTGAGAAGAACCAATAATTCCTTCTTTTCTGATGACTTCTAATGCTTTATAAACTTCATCGATAAATTTATTGGCCTTCTCAGCGAACTTAATAAATTTCTCGTCTTTAGTAAATACATTAGTAACTTTTGGGAAATCATAAAGCGCTGCACTTTCCTTAGCGTGATAAGGAAGATTGTTATTAACCTCTTCCATCGTAAATGGAAGAATTGGAGTTAATAAATTCATTAAGGTAACAGTAATTTCATTAATCACCGTTTGAACTTGTCTTCTTCTTAATGAATCCTTAGCTTCACAATATAAAATATCTTTCGCGTAGTTAAGATATCCTTGAGATAGATAAGTAACAATGAAGTAATTAATATCGCTTATAGCGAAATTAAAATTAAATTTCTCGTAATTAGCGATAACGCGATTCTTTAATAACTCTAACGCCGTTAAATAGAATTTATCGTGTTCAGTAAAGACATTGGCATGATCTTTCTCTACATTAAATGGATGGTCTAAATCTTTATCCACTAAATTACCAAGCAAGAATTTAAATGTATTACGAATCTTACGATACATATCACTAGTTTGTTTAATAATATCTTCTGATATTCTAGCGTCTTCTTTATAGTCAACAGTTGCTGCCCATAAACGAAGAATATCCGCACCAAATTGATTAGCGACTTTACTAGGATCAATGCCATTTCCTTTAGACTTAGACATCTTCTCCCATTTCTCATCAACAACAAATCCATGAGTGACACAAGTCTTAAATGCAGGTTTACCACTTACAATACTGGAGATAATTAAAGAAGAGTTAAACCAACCACGATATTGATCATTACCCTCTAAATATAAATCAGCAGGGTATTTAATTCCTCTTTCTTTAAGTACTCCATTCCAAGAAGAACCACTATCAAACCAAACATCCATGATGTCAGTCTCTTTAGTGTATACTCCATTAGGAGAATGCTCATTTTTGTATCCTTCTGGTAATAAATCTTTAGCATCTTTTATATACCAAATATCACTACCATATTCTTTAAACAATTTAATGAAATGATCAAATACTTTCTCATCCATAATTGGAGTCTTATCTTCACAATAAATAATTGGAAGAGGAACACCCCAAATTCTTTGTCGAGAAATACACCAATCGTTTCTCTCTTCAATCATATTATGCATTCTATTCTCGCCCCAAGCTGGATACCATTTAATGTTTTTAATTTCATTAATTAGTTTCTCTTTCATTGGTTTAATAGAACAGAACCATTGTGGAGTTGCTCTAAAGATTAACGGTTTTTTAGTTCTCCAATCGTGTGGATAAGAGTGAGTAAATTTAGAACATTTAAGTAATGCATTAGCTTTTGTTAATGCTTCAATTACTTTTTCATTCGCATCGCTATAGAATAATCCTTTAAATTCTCCAGTAGTCTCATCTAAATATCCACGAGAGTCAACTGGACAATATGGTTTTAAACCATATTTACATCCAACAATATAGTCATCTAATCCATGACCTGGCGCGGTATGAACGCATCCTGTACCTGCATCGTTAGTGACGTGTTCTCCTAAGATAATAATTGAGTCACGATTATATAAAGGATGAGTAGTAATAATACCTTCTAATTCTTTACCTAAGAAAGTTTTTAGTTCACTAACTTCTCCTAGTTCAAGAGTCTCAGTTAATTGATCTTTAAATTCTTTTAAGAAGATAAAGTTCCCTTTACTCGTTTTATATAATCCATAAGTGAAATTAGGATTAAGAGAGATCGCTAAGTTTGCAGGCATCGTCCAAGGAGTAGTAGTCCAAATAATAAATGAAGCATCTTCCTTAAACTTACCTTTATTATCTTTAACTTTAAAGGCAACGTAGATAGAATAAGATTCAACATCATAATATTCGATCTCGGATTCTGCTAAAGCCGATTCACTAGAAGGAGACCAATATACTGGTTTAAGTCCTTTATAGATATAACCTTTAAGTGCCATATCTTTAAAGACTTCAATTTGTCTAGCTTCGTATTCTTTAGCTAATGTTAAATAAGGATTATCAAAATCTCCAATAACACCAAGACGACGGATTTGTTCTTTTTGAGTTTCTACCTGTTTAAGGGCATATTCTCTACACTTCTTTCTAAATTCTACGATTGGAGTAGTCTTACGATTTACTCCACTTTTAATTACTTGGTTTTCAATAGGTAATCCATGCGTATCCCAACCAAAAATAAATGGAGTGTAATATCCTTGCATCGATTTAAAACGAACCACAAAATCTTTTAATAAACGGTTAAGCATATGACCACAATGGATGTTGCCATTCGCGTATGGTGGACCATCATGAAGAATGAATGGTTCAGCATTTTTATGCTCTTTTAAGATTTGCTCATAGAGCTTTTCTTCTTTCCATTTCTTGATTAAAACAGGTTCCTTATTAATTAAGTTACCACGCATTTCGAAGTTAGTCTTCGGCATTAATAATGTGTCTTTAAATTCCATAATCTTTACTCAATATTTTTATTTTTTAGGAAGTTAGGAAGAATGTCCTCCTCTTTCTCTTCTTCCTTTTCCTCTTTAACTTTATCGCTTAACGGAGTGAACTTAACTTCGTTATCCTCGTTATTATTCTCTTCGTTATTACTAGTTAAATCATATTCTTCTGGGAAGTCGCTTGCAATGATAGAGACAATAATTTGATCAGAAAATTGTTCGTTAATAGCGACTCCTAATTTAACATCCACTGCATTGCCCGCTTGTTCAATAATATGGTTAACGCATTCTTGCGCTTCATATAAAGAAACGTTCGCTCCACAAGTTACTGCGCATATCGCGCGTCGCGCTCCAGTGATAGGCGTCTCAAGTAAAGGAGAGTTAATAGCTGCTGTAGCAGCATCTAATGCTTTTGATTGTCCTTCACCCATTCCATAACCAATTAAGGCGATACCAGAATTCTCTAATGTATTTTTAATATCCGCAAAGTCTAGATTAATAATTCCAGGTACCATAATTAAATCAACAATCGTCTTAACGCTTTGCGCTAATACACGATCACTTTCCATAAAGGCATTTGAAATCATCTCATTACCTTTTTCCATTAATAGTTTATCGTTAGATACAATGATAATTGAATCAACTTCATCTTTTAAATCAGTTAATCCCGTAACTGCTTTCTTTACTCTTTGTTTGCCTTCAAATCCAAATGGACGAGTAACAATAGCGACAGTTAAAGCTTTCTCTTCTTTACAAATTCTTGCGATAACAGGAGAGGCACCAGTACCAGTTCCTCCACCCATACCTGCTGCGATAAATACCATGTTCGCTCCACGAACGATATTTCTTATAGCCTCTTGAGAAGCTTCCGCTGATCTTTTACCAAGTTCAGGATCTCCACCTGCACCAAGTCCATTAGTGAGTTCTTTACCAAGGACTACTTGGTGACTAGGAATTACTTTAGAACCAAGTAAAGATTGTATATCCGTATTCATTACATAAAATTCTACTGGGCTAGTATCGCCTACTTCGTCAATCATACGATTAACGGCGTTATTACCGGCACCACCAACACCAATTACGACTATTCTAATCGCTGGCATTAATAAATTCTCATCCACCATAAGTCTCTCCTTTATTCACTTTTAACTTATTTAAGTTTGCTTTATTATTAGGGTTATTTAAACGATGGTCTTCTAGTGATCCATGATAACTAGATGACGCCAACAAAGCACCTATACAATTTAAATACTTTTCATGACGAGCGCCAATAATTTTTAACGGAATCTTTCTAATATCGTGGTTAGGGTATTTATTTTTAAAGTAGGTTAATATTCCATCAAGACGAGAAGCAGCGCCTCCTAAGATTATTGGGAAGTTACGTTTATTCTCTGGGTAACTAGATAAAATAGAATTTAGAGCGTTATCAAAAGCATAGATATAGTTATCTAGATAATCTTTCATTACTCGATTAAGATCTTGGATAGTATAAAACATCTTATCGTTACTTGGAGTAGTAGTGTTACAAATCGTTGGATTAAAGGATATTAGTCTAGTAGAGTAACCATAACGACGTTTAAGTTTCTCTGCTTCTTTATAATCGATAAAGAATGAATCTTGAATAGCGCGAGTTAAATCATCCCCTCCAATGTTAAAGGAAGTAGAAGAATAGACAAACGTTTTAGATATTAAAGAAACACTAGTATAAGTAGAACCAATATCAACATAGATATAAGCGTTAGGAGTATCCTTTGAGTTCACTAATAGATAAGCAATAGCAGAAGGAGATAAAACACATTTCTTGACTCTTATTCCGGCGGATTCAACACTCATCTTATAACCATTAAATAAACGATTAGGAAGAGTATAAATAATAGCTTTCATTCCTAGATAATCGCTTATCATTCCTAAAGGAAGTTTATCGGTCTTACCATTACCGTTACTTAAATAGAAAACAGTTGGAATAATATCGACAAAACTATTTTCTTTTTTAATTTTGCCTTTTTTAATCATCGCAACAATATTGGCTAAATCAATTTGTTGAATCTTACTTTCGTTAGAGATAACTGAAGTAGTCTTTTTATCTTCATAAATCTCAAGCCCTATAGGAGGGAGTACTAAGACAGCGTTACGAATATCAAAACGCACCCTAGCGTTTTTATCTTCAACATGTGAAAGTGTTTTAAATAAACTTGATAAAGATTTAATATCTAAAATATTTCCGTTTTTAATAAGTCCATTTAAAGAGCGAGTTGTCGCATATAAAACAACCGGCTCTTTGTTAATTACCTGGCCGACCACAATTTTTAGTGCCGAATCCGTCGGCTCAAGAACAATGGTTGGAGTCATCATTTACGTTAAATAGAATAACTTAGTGAAGAAAAAATGTAAAGAAAACTAATAAAACCGATTTCGGTTTTTATTAGTTGTTTTACACCTACGTGCGCGGGACGATATAAACCTATTGGTTTTTATCGCCAACACCTAGTAAAAGAGTTGATAAATCTATCTTAAGTCCTTTAGCGATTTTGTTCATTATTTTTAATGTTGGATTTCTTCTACCACACTCAATATCGGATAGATAATTTTTATTAACATTAATCTCCAACGCTAAATCTTCTTGTGACATCTTTCTTTGTTCGCGAAGGTATCTTACTCGCATGCCAAATTGTACCGCTAATGTTAGTTTCATAAATTTCTACCTTCATCTCTAAACGCACGAAGGATGTGATTAATATTACTTTTACTTACTTCTTCTCCTAATTCTTCGCTCATTTTCTCTGCTAGATTCTTTAAAGAATCTTCTGGATATTTAATACGTAAAGTCGCTAACATTATAACTTTATCATTTCCTAAATTTGCAAGGCCATCTCGCTTAATTAAAGCTTTAATAATTTTGATATCTTTTTTCGCTGCGTTTAAACTTTTTTTATAATTTGCTGTATCTAAATTACTAAGTCGATTAGTCTGATTAGTGAAGTCTCTATCTACTCGCGTGTTTTCAAAATATAGACAAGCATTAGTCGCACCGATAAGGACTAAAAAATTAACGATTTGATCGCTTCTTTTTAAATAGACAATATATTTATCTCGACGTTTATTAATCTTGAGATTAAATACATTTTCTTTATGTTTTTTAACTAAACTTAAGAATGCTTTCGCATACTCTAGTTCGCTAAAAGAAACTTCTAAATGATAATTACTACTTCTAGGAGAATTAACAGAACCAGAAGCTAGAAAAGAACCTGCTAAATATCCTCCAATTCTCTCGGTGTTACTAGTGAAATATTTATCGATTTCATTATCTAAAAAATGTATCTTCATTTTATCTAATATCTTAGAGTCATTAATAGTAATTACATAACAAGTAGATTTACCTAAATTATTTCTTTTTAAATAAGAAATATTTGGTTTAATTCCAAATACTTTTTGCATGGATAAATAAATAAATTTAGCGATTTTAGAATTCTCAATTTTAAGCACGACACTTTCATTATTTTTTTTAATAATTAGTGATCCATTAACACGCGTAAAAGAAGATAAAATTGCGAGCAATCTTTCTTCTCGATATTTCTGAGAAACAATTTCTTCTTTTACGATTTTAGCGAATGAATTAGTGTTTTTCATTATTAATTATAGTCTCTACTTTAGACTCAATTTTTTTAACGTAATATGGGTTTCTAGGATTAAGTAAACGAGGATTCTCTACTAAGATAAATGTTCTTTTACCCCATCTAAAATAATCGTATATATGGAAAGCGAGGATACCTGCTAAGCCTCCGCCAAACATTACCCAAGCGGTAATTAAAGAATTATTATATTCAAATCCAGAATCACGAAGCGGTTCTAATAGAACTCGAGTTAATCCATACCATACAATATATAAGCAGAATAAATCGCCATTAGATAAATGTTTCTTTAATCCTTTACCAATGGCATATACAATAACAAAATATCCAATTAAGTTAGTGATACATTCGATTAAGAATAAAGGTAAATGCATCGCTCCATCAACAGTCATTTGTTTAACAATAAAGGTAGGTAGCCACCATACAGTAGCAGGATCAAAAGTCATCGCTCCATATACTTCTTGGTTAAAGAAGTTACCCCATCTACCAATAGCTTGAGCGATTAATAGGCAAGGTAAAACTAGATCCATTACATGACGTAAGTTCATGTATCTTCTAAATAAAACTACAAATAAAATACCGATTGGCGCGCCGAATATGACTCCACCCATAATGGCTAGACCACCATCTTGGAATGCCCAAAAATCTGTTCCTGGTTCAAGTACTGCACAATACCATACTCTCGCGCCTAAAATACCAACAATAAAGACTAATATAAATAAGGTATCAATTAATCCGTGTCTTTTATATTCTTGATAGAAATGATGATCACATACAAAGTATGCAATTAAGGCTCCGGTTAAAATAATTAAACCGTACCAGTTAATAGTAAATCCTTCTGTGGCTCCTTTAGTCTGTAAGATAATTCCGCGATCAGTAAAAGAAATACCACTAATTAGTGGAAATCCATCATTATAGATAGCGTACATATCTAAAGTAATGAATAGGAAAATAATCGTTAATGGAATACTAGCGATTAATATAACCTTTAATATTTTTCTTATCGATTGATCTAAATTTTTCTTATAAAAATATAATGTAAAAGACTCGATAAATGAGATAAATGACACACCGAAGAGTAATGAAGAGAAAAATAGTAAGGCAATGTGACCTCCACTCATGGGGAAATTATTCCACATTTTAATGCCAAATGCAGCGGTAACACTAAATATAGTAAATAGTCCTAAACACTCGATAAATACTAATAAATTTCTTTTATCAATGCTATTTAATTTGTCATCTTTTTTAAATTTAATAAATCGATAGAAAAAGAATGCGATAGTAAGAGCACATAATACTGCTGATATCCAAAATAAAACCATAATAATTAATTATGATATTAACACAATTATAAAAGATAACAATAATTAGAGTTTTAAAACACCCTTTAAAAATTGACCAGTATAAGACTTAGATACTTTACTCACTTCTTCTGGAGTTCCAGTAGCGATTACTTCTCCGCCTTTATCTCCACCTTCTGGTCCTAGATCAATAATATAATCAGCCACTTTAATCATATCTAAGTTATGTTCAATAACTACTACCGTATCTCCATTCGATACAATTCTCTGTAATACTTTAATTAATCGTTTAACGTCATCAGTATGAAGTCCGGTGGTTGGTTCATCTAAGATGAATAATGTTTTACCAGTTGCGCGCTTTTGTAATTCATACGCTAATTTAATTCTTTGTGCTTCACCACCTGATAAAGTAGTAGCGATTTGGCCTAACTTAATATAACTTAAGCCAACATCATATAAAGTTTGAATCTTTTGTAATATCTTAGGGCGATTAGCGAAATATTCTAATGCTTCTTCTACCGTCATCTCTAAGACATCATAGATATTCTTACCTTTATAAGTAACGCTTAAAGTTTCTTCATTATAACGTTTACCACCACACTCTTCGCATTTAACATAAACATCGGGTAAGAAGTTCATAGGTATTCTTTTAACTCCATCTCCCCAACAAGATTCACATCTACCTCCTGGAACGTTAAAAGAGAATCTACCTTTATCAAAACCTTTTGCTTTAGCTTCAATGGTTTGAGCGAATAATTCTCTAATATCATCGAATACTTTAGTATAGGTAGCCGGATTACTTCTTGGAGTACGACCAATTGGTTCTTGAGTAATTTGAATTAATTTATCAATATTGCTTAACCCTTTAATCTCTTTATGTTCTCCTGGGAAAGTATCTTCTCCCGTTAACGCGCGCTTAACTGCTTTCGCAAGAGTTTCATTTATTAAAGTAGATTTACCAGATCCTGATACTCCAGTAATAGCAGTAAATGTTCCTAAAGGGATCTTAACATCTATATTCTTTAAGTTATGACATTTAGCGCCTTTAATTTCTAAATATTTCTTATTGCCTTTATTACGTGTCTTTGGAACTTCAATCTTAAGTTCACCAGATAAATATTTACCCGTTAAGGAATTCTTACATTTTTTAATTCCTTCAATATCTCCCGCGTAGACAACTTCTCCACCATGAAAACCAGCGTGCGGTCCAATATCGACGATATAATCACTTGCTAACATTGTCTCTTCATCATGTTCTACCACAATTAAAGTATTACCTAAATCACGCATATTCTTTAAAGAATGAATAAGTTTTTGATTATCTCTTTGGTGTAGACCAATGCTTGGTTCATCTAATACATAGATGACTCCCGATAATTTACTTCCGATTTGAGTCGCTAGTCTTATTCTTTGCGATTCTCCTCCTGATAGAGTCATCGCCATACGAGATAAAGTTAAATAAGATAGACCAACATCAAGTAAGAAACCTACTCGATTTTTAATCTCTTTAAGTATTTGATTAGCGATTTCTAATTCTTGTTTAGATAATACTTTATCTAGATCATCTAACCATTTCTTTAATTCTTCAATCGATAGACAGGTGACTTCATAAATATTTAATTTATTAATCTTAACTGATAGCGCTTCTTTATTTAAACGCGCACCGTTACAAGTAGTGCATACGGTATCACGCATATAAGTCATATAATATTCAGACATCCACTCACTTTCCGTATCGTTATATAATCTTTCAATTCTTTTTTTAATACCTTCGATATAGCCAAAATGATTAGTCTTATTACCGCTACTTGAGGTTAAAGTATATTTAAATGGTTTATCACTACCAATAAGAAGGATATCCTGTTGTTTCTTAGTTAAATCCTTCCATGGTTTTTTAATATCAATCTTATATTGATCACATAGATATTTAAATTCTTGCCACTCTAGATTAGTAGTATTCGCAGTATTTTTAAAATAACGAATTGCTCCTTGCGATAATGATAAATTAGGATCAGGAATAAGTAGATCAATAGCGACTTCTCTTTTAATTCCTAAACCTTTACAATCAGGACAATATCCCATTGGAGCATTAAAGCTAAATAATCTAGGCTCAATCTTAGGAACGGAGAATCCACAATATTTACAAGAATGGTGTTCACTTAATAATTTTTCTTTGCCTTCAACGTAGAAGATAACATAGCCTTGAGAATAATCGACCGCTAAAGAAATCGCTTCGTTTAAACGTTCTTTAATACCTTCTTTAACAATTATTCTATCTACTACGATATCGATATCGTGACGTTTATTTTTGTCTAATTCTTTTAGATTATCTACATCAATGAATTCTTTATCAACACGAAATCTTACAAATCCTTGTCCTTTTAGTTTTTCTATTGTGTCTTTATGAGTTCCTTTTTCTCCTCTTACTACGGGAGAGAGAATCATTAACTTACTATCCTTAGGATATTTAAGTGCCATCTCAGTCATCTTTTGTACTGAAAAGGCTACGATAGGTTCATTATGAGTAGGACAATAAGGAACACCAATACGAGCGAATAATAATCTTAGATAATCATTAATCTCGGTTACTGTACCTACAGTAGAACGTGGGTTATGGGAAGTAGTCTTTTGATCAATTGAAATAGCAGGAGATAATCCATCAATCGCATCTACATCTGGTTTTTCAATACCACCTAAAAATTGTCTAGCATAACTAGATAAAGATTCAACGTATCTTCTTTGACCTTCGTTATAGATTGTATCGAAGGCAAGAGTAGTCTTACCGCTACCAGATACACCAGTAAATACTGTTAGAGAATTTTTAGGAATAATTAAATCAACATTCTTTAAATTATTTTCTCTAGCACCCTTAATATGGATTACATCACTTTGTTTCATAACGAAATAATATTACCCTAAAATTAAGTAATTTTATTGACTATTTTTTCTATTAGACGACTCACTTTAGTGAGTGGCATAATAGGATTATAAAATAACATCAAAAAAATATATTTTTGCTAAAAAATCCTTGCATAGATAAACTATACAAAGAACTATTTTGAAATAAGTATTAATCTTATTTAATAGCCAGTTTTAAAGTATCAATCATCAAAAAATATGATGATTCCTTTTGTTTAAGTTTATTAAATCCATATTGTTCATAGAAAGTCTTAGACGATTCTTTAGCATCCACCACTACAAGTCGGACACCAATTGTATCAGCAATACTTAAAATTTTAATAAACGCATCTTTCAATAATTTCTTACCATATCCCTTTCCTTGTTCTTTTTTTAAAATTGCCAGACGAGCAATTCTAATACAAGGAATAGGATATTTTGGAATTTTTTCATTAATTTGTTTAGGATATTCATCAAATTTTATAGAAGAACTACTCAATGTATAGTAACCGATTATTTCATTGTTACTAATAAGTAAAAAAGTTTTTCCGTAACCCAAAGAATCGTTTACTAAAGCGTATTTAAGTAAGTACGTATCTAAATCTTTAACGCCACAAGTAAAATTATTCAACAATTTCTTATCTATATTAGCTATTGATTCGATGTTCATTTAAATAAATTCTTTAATGTAGCATTCGGTTTAGGTGGATTACTTAATGCTTTTAAAAACATATTTTTCTCACTATTTGTTAAAGAAATTACTTCATTTTTTTCTATATCCATCTTAGCCTGTTTTAAAACAGTGGATACAATATAAGAAGATAAAGATATCTTCGCTAATCTAGCTGCCGTTTCTAAAGTATTTTTGCATTCTTCTGATACTCTGAATTCAATTCTTTTTTCTTTAATTGCTACTGCCATAATTTCTCCTATGTAAAGAATTATAACA
>JAZLFE010000021.1:0-13974 GCA_045615605.1 Bacilli bacterium
AAATATATCTTATCTAAAACATGAGAATATCTTTGAACAAGAAATGGACTAATACCGTCACAGAATATCTTCTTTGTTTTGTAATATTTATTAACAATATGATCAATTGTTTTCTGAGATAAATTCGCGCATAAAACAATATAATCAAACTTATTAATAATTGAATGCATCTTGTCAATGTATTTAGGAGTAATGTCAGCGACAATTCGATTATCAAATATCGCTACTGCTAAATCATGATCGTTACCGTTAATTGCAACATACGAGCAACTTGGTAATTTAGTGTCAGGTGCGTAATTAGTGATTTTATATTCATCCAAATGTTTTTTAATTAAATGCCCAGTAGGATCGTTTTTGTTATATGAAGTAATAAAGGTCATTCTATGACCTAATAACGCTAAGTTCCAACATATATTATGAGCAACACCACCAAAATTAACTGCTAATGAACCATTATTAGAAACACCACGCTCCAATTTATTAAAAGTTGTTGCTATATAGTCAATTGAGGAACCGCCGATGCAAATAATTTTTTTCATACTACTTTAACTTACAATATTCTTTTGCGATTTGTGCGCCTAATTTAGCATTATTCAAAACTAATTGAATATTCGTTTCTAATGAATCACCTTTAGTAAGTTCAACAATTCTTGCTAATAAGAAAGGAGTCTCATCTTTGCCTTTAATTCCTTTCTTTTCCATTTCCGCTTGAGCTTGATTAATCGCTTTATTAATTACTTTTTCATCCATCGCATATTTCTGTGGGATTGGATTAGTAACTAAAATACCCCCATCAAGTTTATATTTTCTTTTCATTAAATGAATCTTAGCAATATCTTTAGGTGTTTTAGCGTTATAATCAACCTTAAATTTACTAGTTCTAGTATAGAAAGCAGGCAAACAATCAGTATTATAACCAATAACTGGTACTCCTTTACTTTCTAATAATTCTAATGTTACAGGTAAATCTAATATTGCTTTAGGACCAGCACAAATAACGGTTACATTAGTCTTCGCTAATTCATCTAAATCAGCGCTTATATCAAAAGTATGTTGAACACCTTTTTGTGCTCCGCCAATACCGCCAGTAACAAAGAATTGAATTCCTGCTAATGCAGCAAATATCATAGTTGCACTAACAGTTGTAGCACCCCATTTCTTCATCGCGGTTATATAAGGTATATCGCGTCTAGATACTTTAGCGATTCCTTTAGTCTTACCAAATTTTTCAATTTCACTAGGAGTCATTCCAACGATTGGTTCACCATCAATTATTCCAATTGTTGCAGGAACTGCACCATTATCTCTAATAACCTTTTCTACCATTAAGGCACACTTAACGTTTTTTGGATAAGGCATACCATGAGAAATAATTGTAGATTCTAGTGCTACAACAGGTTTATGTGCTTTAAGCGCTTTAACTACTTCAAGATTAATTTTCATATTATAATTTTGCGTTATGATAGACTTCTTGAACATCACTAACTTCATCTAAAGCATCAATGATTCGATTGATTCTTTCTTTTGCTTCAGGATCAGTAACTTCAACGATTTCATTAGCAATCATTGAGATTTCAGCAGTCTCAAATTCAGTAATATTTAATCCTTTAAGAATTTCTTTAGCCTTATTTAAGAAGGTAGGATTAACTAGTACTTCAATATATCCATCTTCTTCAGTTACTTCTCTAACATCAACATCGCCTAAGATTAAAGCTTCTTCAATCTTATCTTTACCAGTTCCTTTAAAGGAGATAACTCCTTGTTCTGTAAAGTTATAAGACACACTTCCCATATGTCCACCATTACGAGTAAATACAGTTCTTACATCAGTCAATGCACGATTAACATTATCCGTTAATGTATCAACGATAAAGAATGTTCCTCCAGGACCAAAGAATTCATAACGTCCGGCTTCATAGTGCTCACCACTACCGCCTTTTGCTTTTTGAATTGCTCTTTCTATAACATCTTTAGTAACTTGTTGTGATTTCCATTTTTCAATTGCGCTTCTTAACGCTAAATTTGAATTAGGATCAGGCACTCCACTTTTTGCTGCCATGTAAATTTCTTTACTAGCGCGCATAAATAGTGCGCTTCTTTTAGCGGCCGTCGCGGCCATAGATTTTGCTCTAACTTCGTGTGCTCTTCCCATAAATACTCCTTGTTATATTCTATTCTCTTTGTCCTTTAAGGACAAATTATAAATTGGTTTTACTTTTGTTTTTTTAACAATATACTCTACAGCGTCTAGTCCAGGATTAAGAACATCAGAAGGTGCATGCGCATCAAAACCAATAACAATTTTAGCTTTGCTTTGAGCGACTAATTCCCAAAAAGGAGTGAAAGGATATTCCCAATAAGTCTCATATCCTGCATGCATTCCAAAAGGATATAATCGAGTGTGCCCTAAATTAATTTCTAATGGCATATCATATTTCACAGCAGCATCAATTATCATATGTGCACATCTAATTGCGAGTTCATCCCATTTATCTCTAATTAGCATAAATAAATCTGGATGCGCGACATATAAAAACAATCCTGATTTCATTCCCTCTATTAAATGTTCGGTATAAAGTTTAATACCTTCATCTTCATTTAAATGATGATACCAAATAACTTTATTTCCTTTAAAGAAACAATGCTGCCCTAATAGAAGGTAATCTACTTTACCTTCATCTTTTAATGATTTGTAATAATCAACATATTGAGGCATGTATTCACATTCAAAAGCAGTATATATATTAATATCGTTTTTATATTTTTCTTTTAATGATTTAATTGAAGAAAGATAATCGTCTAGTAATAACCATGAGCCTCTCATTCCTTCTTGAATTATATGAGGTAATATTACATGGTCAGATACTCCATAATCCTTAAGTCCGGCTTTTATAGCGGCCTTAATATATTCTTCGTCTTCACCATAAGCATGACCACATCTTTTAGTGTGAGAATGATAACAATACGAAATATTAATCATAATAAACCTTGCTTAAATATAATCCTTCTGCAGGTGCCTTATGATTAGTGATATGACGAGGCTTTTTAAATAACGCTTTTAAATCACTTTCGTTTGTTTTCTTAATAGAATATAGCACCATCTCTGCAACAATATCTCTCACCATATAACGCATGAAAGCATTACCGATTAAAGTAATAAATATCTCATCTTTCTTTTTATTAATCTTAATTGAATATATCGTTCTAATAAAATCTTTATCATCTCTTTCTTTACTAGTTAAATTCATAAAATTATGTTTACCAATGAAATATTTAGACGCTTCTTTAAGTAATTTAATATCAATTTTATCTTTCACTAGATAATGTGTTCTAGCGTAAAATGGTAAATCTTTACCTTGGTAAATTTTATAAATATATTCTTTCTTTTTCGCTGAAAATCTCGCATGGAAATTATCATCAATTTCTTTCATTGATTTAATTTTGATATCTACAGGTAATAAACGATTTAGTGCATAAATTAAGTGCTTTAAATCTTTTATTTTCTTCTTGGTATCAAAATGAAATGATTGAGCGTAAGCATGCACACCTTTATCAGTTCTACCAGGTGCAATAATATTAATATCTTCGTCTAATATCGATGATAATAGAGTCTCGATTTTATCTTCAATAGTATTCTTTGAGGGTTGAGATTGCCAACCATCATAATTCATTCCAAAATAACTTACTACCGCAAAATATCTCATAAATTTTTACCAGGTTTCTTTAAATAATAATTTCATAAAATCAAAGTGCGTTGCAGTTAATACTATAAAGAAAGTAACATACATCACAACTAAAATTATACCTATGGTATCAGACTTAGACCAATGAAGTTTACGATAATTAGTTCTTTCTTTTCTTGGATTATATCCACGGGCTTCAAGAGCGAACGCTAGATCATCACTCATTTCGAAACTAGACACAAATAATGGAATTATTAAGGCAACAACACCTTTAATTTTATCTTTAATATTCCCTCTTTTAAAATCAATTCCCCTACTAGATTGAGCCTTATAAATTCTATTAGTCTCTTCAAGCAAAGTAGGTATAAAGCGTAATGCAATTGATGCCGTCATGGCAACTTCTTCAGCAGGAAATTTAATCTTTTTAAGCGGACGAAGATAGAATGCAAAGCCTTGAGTTAGCTCTTGTGGGGTTGTACTAGAAGTTAATATCATTGCAATACCAAACATTTCTAATAATCTCAAAAGGACTTTACCAACCTGCAAAAACGATTCTGCGTATAAAACAAAATTACCATTTCTTGCTATCTCATGGAGGCTTCCTGCGGGAGGGACAAAAATATTAATTAAAGTTAAAAATAAAATTAGAAACCAAAGACTTCTTAATTGAATAAATAAATCTCTTAAACGGACTTTGCTTATAAGCATTAAAGAGAAAATAACTATAGCGTTAATAGCGCTTAAAACATACATTTGTGTCCAACTACCATAAGATAAAAAGATTGATACCATAAATAAAATCATGGCTAAAATTTTCATCCTTGGATCTAAACGATGAATAAGAGTATTGTAAGGAACATATTTACCTAAGACATTTCTATCCATGGTGTTTCAGCTCCTTAATTAAACTATTAATATCTGTGACGTTTTCAGAAATATTAATTCCTCTATTTTTTAATTCATGAATGACTCGATAAATATTAGGAGTCTCTAAATTATATTTCTCCACATCTTCTTTTAATATTTCTTTAGGCGATCCTACTTTTTTAATTTCACCATTATCAATAATTACCATCTTATCTGCATAATTTAAGACTACATCCATATCATGAGTGACTAAAATAATCGCTACTCCTGAATCATGAATTCTTATAAATAAATCCATAATATCTTTTTTGCCTATTGCATCTAATCCAGCGGTCGGTTCATCTAAAATTAATAACTTTGGTTGATATGCAATAATACCTGCAATCGCAACTCTCTTTTTTTCTCCTCCACTTAAATCAAATGGGGATCGGTTATAAAAAGATTCATCTAATCCTACTAAATTTAGTGCCTTTTTTGCTAAAGCTTCAGCGTTTTCTTCTTTAGGATAGAAACTTTCTATACCAAACATAACATCTTTTAAAACGGTATCAGAAAATAATTGGTTCTCAGAAAATTGAAATAAGAATCCAATATTTTTTCTAAACTCTTTAATTGTTTTACCTTTAATTTTTTCTTTAGGTGAATTAATTAAAGAATCAATCTTTACCTCACCACTAGTAGGAGTTAATAATTTATTAATTAGTTCCGTTAAAGTTGATTTACCTGAACCAGTTTTACCTACAATCGCGGTGATATTATTTTCAAATAATTCGAGATTAACATTATTTAAAGCATCTACTCTAAAAGGAGAATTATTGTTATAGACGAACGAAACATTATTAAATTTTATTTGCATAACTTATCTAATAATGAGTGAAGATTATAATCTTCTTCACTAATTAATCCTTCCTTTAATAACGCTTGATTAAATTCCACAATAAAGAGAATATCTAATCCTAAATTCTTTAACTCATTTATATGTTTGAATACATTAATAGGCGTGTCGTTATACACTATTGAACCATTAGATAATACGATCACTCTATCACTATTAAAAACTTCATCTAAATCATGTGTGATTCTAATTATTGTTAATGACGGATTATTCTTTTTAATCTCTTTAATTAATTCACTAATTTCTCTTTTGCCTTTAGGATCTAGCATCGCTAATGCTTCATCAAAAACAATAATATCCGGTAGCATCGCTAGTATTCCTGCTAACGCTACTCTTTGCTTTTGACCTCCACTTAAAGAAGTAGGATCTTTATCTAATAATTCATAAACCCCAGTTTTTTTAGCGTACTCATTAATAATCTCATCCATCTTTTCACTAGGGATACATTTGTTTTCTAATCCAAACGCAATATCATCTCTAGCGGTAACTCCAATAAATTGATTATTGGGGTTTTGGAAAACTATTCCGCTTTTCTCTCTAATTAAATAATCATTGTTATTAGTGATAATATTACCGTTAAAAGTTAGCGTTCCGCTTTTGGGTTTTAATAAACCAATTAATAATTTTCCTAAGGTTGATTTACCAGAACCATTCTTACCAATAATGGCGATATCTTCACCGGGGTTAATGCTTAAAGAGACGTTATTTAAAACGTTTTTCTTTTTATTATATGAATAATTAACGTTACCTAATTTTAATATTTCCATTCTTTAGCATTTCCTCATTTGGACAAAGAAGTAAGTTCCAAGAGTACATCGATAGTCTTTAGCTTATTTGACTTTGAATTCGATATTTCTCCCCTTATATTGACGACATTTAATTCCGGCAAGAGTAAGTAATTTCTTACTTGCTTTAGTGCCGACTTGATCTTTATATTTATCCGAAGCATATACTACTTCTTTAATTCCAGTTTGAATAATCGCTTTCGCACATTCATTACAAGGGAATAAAGTTACATATAGAGTGCATCCAGATAAAGCACTTCCGTTTCTAGTATTTAAAATTGCGTTAAATTCAGCGTGACAAACATAAAGATATTTACTATCAAGTCCTTCGTTTTTGTTCCAGGTTAATTTCTCTTCATTGCAATTACGAGGCATGCCGTTATAGCCAATAGAAACTACCTTCTTATTACTATCAACAATACATGCTCCTACTTGAGTACTAGGATCTTTACTTCTAAGCGCGCTTAATAAAGCGATACCCATAAAATATTCATCCCAATTTAATATATCTTTTCTTGGTTTAATCATAAGTAAAACGATTATAGCATAAATAAAATTATTTATGTTATTTAAGAATTTCTATTAATTGTGATAAATCAATGGAATACATAATCATTCCAATAGAAATAACAAATCCACCGATTAAAAACACTGTATGAAGAACCATATAGGTGTTATCCCAAGAAGGGGTTCTTTTCCCAATATGTGGACGATAAAAAAGAATGAAGGGGATTAATAACGCAATCGCCCAGTTATTACCTAATTTAACATCGTTATCAGGAAGATAGAATTTAAATAACAAATCAATTAATACTAAGAAAACAATTATTAGGACTGCTAAGACATTTTTAGTTAAAGTGTAGCGACGAGAATCAACATACACTTTATTATATTCGTCGCCATACTTTAATTTTGTGTACTGTTGTAAGAAGAACAAAGAATATAAATAGAAGATAGCGAACGCTGTCATTAAAACTCCGTTAGTGTAGAACAAGAATGATATATACTGAGGAAGTTCTCCTTTAAATGTTCCTTGATAGACAAATTCAGCAATTAATAGAAGAGTAGGAATTAAGCTAAATAATCTCCACACTAAAACTTTATGGGGAATTTTCTCAATCTTCTTAGGAACAGTAAATAAGAAATAGAAAATTAAAGAATATAACATTAAGTTCCAAACAATGTTACCAGGAACAAAATTAACTAATATTTCTACTAATATACTATAAATACTACCACTACTAGATAGGCAACCATATATAACGCATTCAGCCATATAAAACATCGCGCCTAATACAAATAACATTAAAATATTCTTTAATAATTCTTTACTTGTTTTCTTAGGATAAGTATCAAGTTTCAAGAAGAAATCTAATGTAGTACCAGCGATAAAAATATTAGAAATATAATCATTAAATTTAAACGCTTTATCAATATGCGTACCAGTAAAAATAGAGCGAGTTAACCATACTACTCCAATAGATGATAATAATAAGATTAATAAAGATAATCCTCTTAAAATAAATTCAGGAATTATAGTAGGAAAATTAATATCATTAGGTTTACTTCGATACACTAGCGCAGCATCTACAACATATTCATTACGATAAGTAAGCTCCTTATTATGCTTCTTTTTTATTAATTTATGTTTATGACTTTTAATAAAAGAAAAAATAAAAGCAGTGAGCGAAAGGATTAAGACTGCCGATGGATAAAGTAATAATCTTAGACCAGTACGAAAACCAAAAACTTTATACGATGAAATGGATTCTAAATCATTCGTAAATAAACTAAATCCATAGTGATCTAACTTTGCTGTGATTAACGAATCAGCGCAATTTTTTAAAGTAATAAAAGTACCATCTTTACTAAATAACGATTTATAAACATCATCATAAATCTTACTACCGGGTAAATAATCTTCAGTAAGAATAGAGACTTTGCTCATGTTATATTCACCTAGATTTTCATAAGTAACAACAGTGCTATAAAGCCATCCATCGACTTTGCCATTAACCATTAAAACTTTCTTTTCGTTATAGGCAAAAGCTTTAATCTTAGTATCGTTATTTTCTAAAGTTATTAATGTTCCTACTGCATTAACATCTTGTGAAGGAATTGATACTTTAGCGTATTTATCATTATCTTTCGCCTCGATGTAATATGCAGCGTCTCCAGGAAATTCTAAACAAGGCTCAATATTTTTCTCTTCAATAACTTTAGCCCTAAAAGAAGTAAAGTTATCAGACCATACTGCGCGAGGATTAACATAAGAACGTGTATAGAAATAAGTTCCTGTAGCGATTAATCCAAGCATTAATAAAGAAATAACACCTGAAATAATTTTTACTCTAGGCTTACCAATATTTTTAAAAATCTTCTTCTCTAATTTAGAAGATGATTTCTTATTATTTATTGGATCTACATAATTAGAATTAACAGTAAAAAAATTATCATCTAATTGATAAATTTTAATAAATTTACTTTGTAATTTTGCTTTAACATGAAGGTATCCTTGTTCAATTAATTTCAAATGAATTGAAGAGATACCAATTTTTTTACTAGCGTCCTTAATTGATAATTTTTGTTTTTTACGTACATTAAAAAGAAGACGATTAATCATTAAGATATTAGAATTCGTCTTCTTCATATCGTTTAATTATTAAAATATAAAATACCAATTGTGTCAGGACCACAGTGACTTGAGATAGTCGCTCCGGCTACTGTAATATATATATTTTTAAATCCACGCTTAACTAATTTATCTTTAATATTGTTAAGAATCTCATCCTGGTTTTGTAAGCTAGAATGAGTGATAAAGATAGTATCTAAATCTGGATTATTAAATTCTTCTAAAGTAGCATCAACGTAATCATAAATTACACTGGTATAGTTTCCTCTAAATTTTTTAGCAGCATCCATCTTACCATCGGTAACTAAAATTTGAGGACAAATGTGAAATAAATTTGCGCCAAACACTGCAAGTTTAGAGCAACGCCCACCTTTATATAAATAATCTAAAGAATGTAGCACAAAGCTTGCTTGGACATGAGGTATTCTTTCTTTAACTTTATTTACTATATCAGTAGGATTTGAACCTTCATTTGCGAGTTTACGCGCATGAATCGCGAGTAATGCAATACCAGTAGATAAACTTCTAGAATCAATTACAAATACTTTATCTTTGAAACTTTCTTCCGCTACTAATGTCGCGTTTCGATAAGCACTAGAAATTTCACTTGATAAGCAAAGATGAATAACTGCATCATATTCATTTAATAATTTCTTAAAGTGTTCTTCATATTGAAATTGATTTACTGCACTAGTCTTAGGTAATTTATTAGTCTTTTTGACATACTCATATAATTCAATATTTTTAACTACTCCATCTAATTTAACTTCTTCACCTAAAATAACTGAAAAAGGAACAGTACAAATATCAAACTTTTTTAATATTTCATCAGTAACATCAATAGTCGATTCAGCGGAGATTGCTATTTTCATAGAATAGTAACCGTCCCATCTTCATCGACTTTTATTTTATCGCCAGTTTTAACTGTATTTAAGAAATCCTTACCTAAGTTATCAATCGCAATCATATCACTATGTTCCCAAACGTTAGCAAGTACAACACCACTAGCAGCTAATGAATCAATATGTTCACTAAATAGTAAACAAGCTGGATGAATTTTTAATGCACAGATTGCCTGAATAACTAATCCACCAGTAGTAGATCCAATAGTAATTGGCAAGCATAAAGCTTTACCAGTTAATTCTTTCTTATAAATATCAGGATTATTTTGGTCGCTCGCAATCACTGTTTTAGCATTTTTAAGCGCACTACTTTGGAAAGTAGCTAATGTATTAACACCTTGATGAGAAACAATTGCCTCACCTTCAAATTTACCTTTAGCTAATACTCTACCTTTAAATTTCTTCATAATTATTCTCCTTTACCCGCAAGAATCTTAAGCATATCGTCGCTCTTATAATAACGAGCGATTGAATAAGTTCTAAGTTTATTTGATGTCGTCATAATTCTTCTTAATTTAGTAAGAGGATTATTTGTATACATCAAAGGACATATAGTAGATAACTTAACACCAGTCTTCATTAATTCTTGATACTTTTCAGTCATCATAAACTTATCTTTAACATCAGGAGCAGTTGTAATAATAGTTCTTACTGCAACCTTCTTTTTACCAGCATCCTTTAATGCTTTAGTAATCTTATCGGTCCACTCATTTAATTGAGTAAAGCTAAGATGTGGACAACCAATAAAGGCTAAATTACCTTTCTTGTTTTTGTTCTTCCACATAATAGGATATGATTTATAAACTCTTTCAAGTTCTGCATCATCAATTACATATTCTTTAGCGTCTTTATTAATTAATTTCTTTCCTAATTCTTTTGCTTCAGGAGTAATACCGTCAATATGATATAGACCGACTGCACCGTTACTTGCAGTAGCAGCGCCAAAGTCTTTTAAATATCCTTTAACTTCATCGGTTAATTTATTTCCTAAGAATTTATCTAGACCAATAACGTAAGGAACATCTTCCATAACTTTCATACCAATCGCACTACCTAAAATTTGCGCTTCTGGTAATTTAGTTAATTTTAAAACTACTTTCCATTTTGCCTTTCTTCCTTCATCAGTTAATAAACCGAATTCAGGAACTTTGCCTAAGATTGATCCAAATAAATCAATCATGCCAGAATTACGATTAACTCTCGCTCCTAAAACCGAGTTAGCATAGTTAACTGCACTACTTTCTGCCCAAGAAAGAATATCGCCTTTCTTTGGAACATTACCTACTTCTGGTAAATAACATGCACAAGAAAAAGCGTTCTTATCTTTTAATCCAACAGCAGTTAATTGTTTCTCATAACGTTCTTGTTCAGAATATAAAATTTTATTAAATACTAATTTCTCTAATAAATTACATTTAACATTTTTATAGTCTAATGGACGAGGATCAACAGTAAATTTAGCCTTGGTCTTAATTCCTCCATTCACTAATTTATCCATTGTGGTGAATAATGGTTTAATAATTCCAATACCGAATGATGTGACTAAATGTCCTTCATGGTGAGTGACATCCACTAATCTAGGAGCTTCAAATATATCACCGAAACGAACAATCGTTTCCATGATTTGTTGCATTACTTCTCCTTGTTTACCATTGAGAATAGCCTGCTCCTCTTTAGTAAGTTTCATTTTTGGTTTATACATAAAAATCTCCTTATTTTTTCATTAAATTTTTAATATATTCAATTTCTATTTTAGCATCTAAACGCGGGAATAATTGATTACCTTTATTAACCTTAAAGTTTTGAATTATCCCAATTTTATTTATAGATTCATAATTTCTTAATTCTTCAGGAATTCCTAATTGATCAAGTATATTTTTAGATTGATGAACAAGTACAGGTGATAATAAGATACTACTTACAAATAGGACATTCGCTAAATGAGACATAACACTCTTTAATTCATCAGTTTTATTTTCTTTCGCTAATACCCATGGAGCGGTTTCATCAATATATTTATTCGCACGATTAACTAAATTCATCGCACATTCAACACCTTCAGTAATCTTTAAATCATCAAAATCAATTTCGTATTCTTTAATAGTCGCTTTAATTAAGTTTTCTATTTCACTATCAAATTTAGTTACACCACTCTTAAATTCTGGAATAACTCCGTTGAAGTATTTATCAATCATAGAAACAGTACGATTAAGTAGATTGCCTAATTGATTCGCTAAATCAACGTTAATACGTTCAACAAATTGTTCAGGAGTAAATTCTCCATCTCTACCAAATGTTACTTCACGAGCTAAATAATAACGTACAGCATCAACTCCATAGCGTTCTACTAATGGATATGGAGATACAACATTACCTTTAGACTTAGACATCTTCTCGTCTTTAATTCTTAATAGGCCATGTACAAAGATACGATCAGGTAATCTAAGACCAGTAGACATTAAAAACATCGGCCAATAAATACAATGGAAACGAGAAATATCTGCACCAATAACGTGAATTATTTCGGTATTCTCATCACACCAAAACTTCTTATATAAATCTCCATCAGGATATCCTAATGCAGAAATATAATTCGCTAAGGCATCAAGCCAAACATAAACCGTATGTTTAGGATTTTCTACTACTTGAATTCCCCAATCATTGGATGTTCTAGATACACTTAAATCTTGTAGTCCTGGTTTAATAAATGTATTTACCATTTCGTTCATTCTACTGGTAGGGAAACATAATTTTGGATTCTTTTCATATTCTTTTAATAATTGATCTACATATTTAGAACATTTAAAGAAATAACTCTCCTCACTAGCTTCATGCACTGGTCTATGACAATCAGGGCATAAATGTTCTGGACCAGCTTGAATATCCGTCCAGAAAGCTTCGCATTCTGTACAATACCAACCTTTATATTCTCCTAAGTATATATCTTCTTTTTTAAGCATTTGGGAGAATAAATCTTGAACAACTTTAACGTGTCTATCTTCAGTAGTACGAATAAAATCATCGTTACTTATTTCCATTAATTTCCATAATTTTTGAAAATTCGCTACTATCTCATCAATATATGCTTTAGTCTCTTTACCTGCTTTTTTTGCATGCTCTTTAATCTTTTGACCGTGTTCATCAGTTCCGGTTAAGAAACGAGTTTCAAACCCACGTAATCTCTTATTACGCGCTAAGATATCACATATCGTAGTGCAATAAGCATGCCCAATATGAGCGTCTCCGCTTGGATAATATATTGGAGTAGTAATATAGAATTTTGTTTTCATATGAGAAAACCTCCACTCGTTATATTATAACGAGAATAATTAAATAATCAAAATCACTATCGTACGATTTTTAACAATTTCGTACGATTTATGTTTACAATATATTTATTGAGAGGATCAAAATATGCGTATCACTGCTACAGAATTTAAAAATAAATTAGGAGGATATCTTAATATGGCGTGCAAAGAAGATATTATTATTACGAAAAACGGCAAGGATATTGCTATTTTATCAAAACCAACAAACAAAAAACTCGAAGCATTTAGATCTTTAGTTGGAACAATAGACATTCCATTTCTTTCAAAGAAACAAATGAGAGAAAAAGCAGCAGAAATGATGGTTAAAAAATATGAACGTGGTATTAGACATAAACGTGATAATTGATTGTTACACTAAAAGATATCCATTTTGTATAACCTCGAGTGCTGCTATCGAAAAATTATTAAGCGAAAGGCACAAATGTTATATAAGCAGTTTTTCAATTTCGACTATCTACTATTTAATTGAACAATACGCAAAATCAGAAGATGAAGCAATTAATGCAATCAAGACATTGGTTCAGTCTTTTGAAATAGTAGATTCTGACGTAAATGACGTTATAAATTCTTTTGAATCAAATATTAAAGATTACGAAGATGCATTAATTGAATCTTCAGCAATTAAGATTAATGCTGACTATATATTAACAAGAGACACAAAAGATTTTGCGAATTCAAAAATAAAAGCCATTGATCCATATCATTTCTTAAAATTACAATAAAAAAAACGCTTCACAACAAGCGTTCTTTTATTCTATAACCAAATTAATTAGTTCTTTGATTTAAGACCATATTTCTTGTTGAAACGATCAACTCTACCAGCAGCTTGGACAAATCTTTGCTTGCCAGTATAGAATGGATGACAATTTGAACAAGTATCA
>JAZLFE010000022.1:0-2119 GCA_045615605.1 Bacilli bacterium
AAGGCGCGTTAAAGTAGTCTAATGGTATTTCATAGGACTCACTACTCTCCGGGTACTTAATCGAGCCAGAATGAAGGATTTCACTTATAGAGCGACTAATATCTGCTTTATACGCAATATCTTCATGTTCTTTAAGATCTAAGCCCTTAATAACTTCTTCATAGTGTTTATCTCGTTCTACTAAATTAAACACTCCTAATTCAAGTTTACCCGTAACGACTGAATCATCCTTAAATCTCACTACGTTTTGGTCATAGTTAGAAGATGAACCGCACGCAATAATAAGTGGCAACGCTCCAAGAATAAAAGTTATATAATTATATCTTTTCATAAATATAAATTAACTACGGTAATAACTTAGTTATTAAGGCAGTTATATAATTATATCATTATATTATTAATTAAAGATGTCTTGCCATCTCTTCCGCATGCTTCGCGTTATTCTTATTTTCAGGACGATCAAGATAGTCAAGTAAGGCTGACTCAACAATATTATTTAAGGATTGATGAGTGAGATTTCCAAACATTCTTAATTGATTAAAGAACTCTGGAGTAGTTCTAAATAAATAAGTCTTAGAATTCTCCGCCGTCGAATGACGTGGAGGAACCATCGTTCTTTCTCTAGATGGTTTACTAGCTTTCTTAACTGGTGTTACTTCAACTTTCTTTTCAACCTTCTTCGTCTCTACTGGTTTAAAAGTCTTCTTACTCGTAACCGCCTTAACCGCACTCTTCTCTTCTTTACTGTCTTTCTTGGAATCTTGTTCCATCATGTCTTCAAAGAAATTTCCTTTCTTCATATAATAACCCTCCTAGGTATTAACTTGTATCATTATATCATTATATCATTATATAACAACAATAAATCTCACACCCATAAGGTATTTTATATAATAAAATAATAAAGTTATATGATGATATCATTATATAAACCCGCACGATAAAATCTCGTAGACACGCGTTACACATATAGCGTAATTAATTAGCTATAGAGATTTTTAGGTGCGTACACCCGCGATAAGTGACAGTGGGGGAGATCCGCCCCACTGTCGTTTATGCGGTGGGGGACCCTACAAAAAAGAGTCAGCAAAAGGTAACTGACTCTTCTAGTAAATATATTATAAAATCGGCACTTTATTTTTTAACTTTCTTGTTTTCTAAGTATCACATTAATTATATAATTATGTCATTTAAAACATATCAAATTGTGCATATAATTACATAGTAATTAACAAAGTTATATAATTATATCATTATATATTAGGAAACTCTGGTGTCTTTTGTTCATAAGCGTATTCAAAAATATCTGATTGATATTTATTAATTGAAATACATGACATATAAACAAGAAGTTTGTTATTAAATTTCAATTTAAATTCTGACTTATTAATTGTTTGCCCTTCCCCAATTGCAGAATAACACTCTTCGCCTTCATCATAATTAAAAGACTCAATTGAATCTAACCCAGCATTTTTAAGAAATTCAAAAAGATAATTATCGCTCTCAGGAGTTTTAAATTCATCACTAGAAACAGAAATTTCTTCATATTCCATATCTTCTTTTGATGTCTTTTTTGCGCCACTATAAGTTCCGTCTTTATTGTCCTTTATGAAAATATCATAATAACCCATGTATCCATCTTCAAAACTATGATACACACTAGGAGAATATTCATCTAATTTAACTGACTCCTTCTTTTTCACTATCTCCTCTCCAGTTACTTGCATATATTTAACGCCTTTAAAAGAAACAGCTCTTTCAAACTCTTCTTGAGTTACCGTATGATCCACAGGAGTAGGTCCAGGTCCAGGCCCTGGAGTAGGATCATCCCAACAACTGGTTAAAAAACCTAAAGAAAGCAAAGGAATTAATAACATTTGAATTTTCTTCATAGACAAATACTCCTCTTATGTAGAAATTATATCATTATATCTTTTTGAATATAAAAAATATTTCCAGTAATTATTAATAATTAATAAAGTTATATAATTATATCATTATATCAAAATCATTTTATTTAAATTATCAATAAAAATTTGATATGATATTAAGATATTATGGAATACACTTTAGAAGAAAAATATAAATTAATTAAGGAAGAACTCCTCAAAACAAGTGA
>JAZLFE010000023.1:0-6210 GCA_045615605.1 Bacilli bacterium
AGAGAGATACCACCTAGTAGAAGAATAGTTAATTTACAAAAATGTATTCGCACTAATGATATAGAAAATGTTGGTAAGACCGCTCGTCATCATACTTTCTTTGAAATGATGGGTAATTTTTCTATTGGAGATTATTTTAGAAACGAAGCAATAGAATATGGATTTGAATTATTAACTAGTGATAAATACTTCGGGATGGATAAAGATAAACTTTATATTACTTATTATCCTGATGATTTAGATTCATATAATAAATGGATATCTCTAGGTATAGATCCTACTCATTTAGTCGCTAGTAAAGATAACTTTTGGGAGATAGGAGAAGGTCCTTGTGGTCCTGATACAGAAATCTATTATGATCGTGGAGAGAAATATGATCCTAATCATTTAGGAGTTAAATTATTAAAAGAAGATATTGAAAACGATCGTTATATTGAAATATGGAATATCGTCTTATCTCAATTTAACGCGAAAGCAGGAGTAGATAGAAAAGATTATAAAGAATTACCCTCTAAGAATATTGATACTGGTGCAGGACTAGAACGCTTTGCGTTAATCCTTCAAGGAGTGGACACTAATTTTGATACTGATTTATTTAAACCAATTATTGAATCAATATCTAAATTAACTTCTATAACTTATTTAAATAATATGACTAGTTATCGAGTTATCGCTGATCATATTAAAGCTTGTACATTTGCGTTAACTGATGGAGCAATGTTCTCTAATGAAGGTAGAGGATATGTCCTTAGACGCCTACTTCGTAGAGCGGTCTCTCATGGCCATAAATTAAATATTAATAAACCATTTATGTATGAGTTAGTAAAAGTAGTGGTCGCTAATTACTCATCTTTTTATCCTGAACTTATTAAACAAGAAAGTTATGTTACTAGTTTAATTAAAAGTGAAGAAGAAAAATTCTTTACTACTTTAAGTAATGGAGAGGAAGTACTTAAAGAGATGATTAAAAATCATCATATTGATGGTTTTAAATTATATGATACTTTTGGTTTCCCTATTGAACTTACTGTTGAACTTGCTAGTGAAGCAAATGAGAAAGTAGATTTAGAAGACTTTAAGAAACAAATGGAAGCGCAAAAAGAAAGAGCAAGAGCCGCTCGAGGCGATACACAAAGTATGCATTCTCAATCTAAAGATTTATTAGAGTGCGATGTTAAGAGTGAATTTATTTATGAAAATAAATATATCAAGGCGAAAGTAATCGCTTTATTTAAAGATGGTGTTAAAGTTAATGAAATAGTTGATAGCGGTGAGATTATGTTTGATAAGACTAATTTCTATGCGGAGAGTGGTGGTCAAATCGCTGATGTTGGATTTGCGAATAACAAAAATACTCAAATTGAAATTATTAATGTAATTAAAGCCCCTTATAAACAACATTTACATTTTATGAAAGTAATTAAAGGTAAAGTTTCTCTTAATGATTCATTTACCTTAAAGATAAATAAAAATAGACGTAGATTAATTATGCGTAATCATTCTGCTGCGCAT
This sequence comes from Bacilli bacterium, assembly GCA_045615605.1. Taxonomy (GTDB): domain Bacteria; phylum Bacillota_I; class Bacilli_A; order RFN20; family CAG-826; genus UB1719. Next base: position 1,513 of record JAZLFE010000023.1, read on the forward strand.
TTACTTGACGCTACATTATCTAACATTTTAGGTAATAATGTCATGCAAAAAGGTAGTTACGTAGGAGATGAATATCTACGTTTTGATTTTAATTATAATTCTAAGATTGATCCAATAACTTTAAAGAAAATCGAAGATAAAGTTAATGATGTAATTGCATCTAGTTTAGATGTTAAAGTAATGACTTTACCTATTGAAGAGGCTAAAAAACTTGGAGCGAAGATGGTATTCACTGAAAAGTACGGTGATGTTGTTAGAGTAGTTAAGATGGGTGAATACTCAATGGAATTCTGTGGTGGTACTCATGTCGATAATACATCTGATATTGGTATATTTAAGATCGAGAGTGAAGAAAGTATCGCTAGTGGGATAAGAAGAATAGTCGCTCGTACTTCTTTAGGAGCATATTCTTTAATTAATAAACAAGAATCACTAGTGAATGATTTAATGAAAGAAGTAAACGCTAAAAGCGTTAATGAAATTAAACCTATCTTAGTTGCATTAAAGAAAGAAAAAGATTCTTTAAAACAACAAATAAGAAATAATCTAAAAGATTTAGCAAAGGCTAAGGCTAATGAAATTTCTAAAGATTTTGCTTTAATTAATAACGTTAATGTATTAGTAAGCAAAATTAAAGACGCTAACCGAGATTTATTAATCGAAGTTGCTAATTCTTTAAAAGCTAATCACAAAGATTATCTAATTGTTTTATATACAATTAATTCAATTTATATTTGTACCGATAAACTTAACGCCGGAAACATTATGAAAGAGATATGTAAAACTCTTAATGGCTCTGGTGGAGGTAAACCAACTGACGCTAACGGTAAACTAAATTCTGATATTGATATTAAGATTATGAAAGATACTGTTAATAAATTAATATGAATAAAATAATTGGGTTTGATTTAGGTACTAAAACTTTAGGTATCGCTATTAGCGATTCTTTAGGAATAGCTGCGCATGGACTAGAAAATTTTCGTTTTAATGAAGGTGGCTATCAAACTGCTTTAAATCACGCAGAAGAAGTAATTAAAAAAGAAAATGTTAATGAAGTAGTAATTGGTTTAGCACTTAATATGGATGGCAGTTCATCTAATAGTTCTAAAACATCAACCATCTTTAAAGATGAATTACTTAAAAGAATACCTACCTTAAAGATTACGATGGTTGATGAAAGAATGTCTACAATGTTAGCAAATCGTTATCTACTTGAAAGTGACATATCACGCGCTAAAAGAAAAAAAGTAATTGATATGCAAAGTGCAGTAGTAATCTTAGAGACCTATATGGAGATGAAAAAGAATGGCAACCTCAAGTAGTCAATATTCTCATCATAAAGGTTATCGTTTTATTGCTTTAATCTTTAAGATTATTGCTGGTATTGTTTTTCCTATTATATTCGCTAAATTAACGATGCCGATGAAATATTTACCGCAAACGGTTGGATCTTTTTTATCTAACTTATCTACTTTAGTAGTCTATTATGGATTAATATTTGTATTAAATAGATACCGTAATTTTTCTTCTCGTCCACCTTTAGGTAAAACCGTTGCAGTTTATATTTTATTTATCTTGGCCTTTATGGCGTTAGAGTCTAGCTACGCTGGTGTTATACAAAACTTAATGTATAAAGTTACGGGATTAGAATATCAAGATAATGTTATTAGTATTGCTACCGTTAATAATCCATTTGTCTACCAATTATTTGGCACTATTGTCCATTTTGTATTTGGTTATATTACCGGAATATTTATATTCATTATGTTTAAATACGTTTTAACCGATGAGGATAAATTAGCGAAGATATGATTAAACTATTTAAACGTTTCTTAGGTAAATATAAATTCCAAGTTATTATTGGATCATTTTTAAAAGTCTTAGAAGCAGTCTTTGAATTAATTGTTCCTTTTGTTATTAAATACATGATTGATGAGGTAGTGAATAATCCTACTATTTTAGATAATGGAATTAAGACTCAAAGATTATGGATATGCGGTGGTATTTTATTTCTCTTCGCTATCTTAGGATTTATTTCTACTATATGCGCTCAATATATCGCTTCTAAAACCTCTCAAGGTTTTGGAACTGATTTAAGAGATGAATTATATCGTCATATTAATACTTTATCTTTTAAAGAATTAGATAAGATATCTTCCGCTTCTTTAATAAATAGATTACAAAGTGATACCGTTAATGTTCAAAGTTGTGTTGCGATGATTATTCGATTAATATTACGCGCTCCAATAATTGTTATTGGTTCAATGATTATGTCATTTATCGTTAACGTTAAAGCTGGATTAATCTTCTTAGGCACAACTATTTTATTATTTGTCTTTATCTTTTTATTAATGTTTTACGTTATCCCTTTATCTAAGAAGAGTCAGGCTAAACTTGATGTAGTTACTAAAATCTCTAAAGAGAATCTAACTGGTAATCGAGTTGTTAGAGCGTTTAATAAACAAAAATATGAATATATGCGTTTTGTCGATAACCAAGTTGAACTTACTAAGATTCAATCGCGACTCGCTACATTTGAAGCATTCTTAAATCCAATGGTATTCTTCTTAGTTAATATTGCTAGTGTAATTGTCTTATATATAAGTGGTGCTCAATTTATTAATAAAGAAATTTCTGTTGGCGATATTCAAGCATTAATTAATTACTTCACCCAAATTCAATTAGCTGTAGTAGCAGTTCTTACTTTTGTAGTATTACTCACTAAAGGAGCAGCATCTTCTATTAGAATAAATGAAGTATTCGCTCTTAAAGGTTCTTTAACTTATGGAAGTATTAATGAATATAAAGAATGCGAAGATGCAATTAGTTTCTCGCATGTTACTTTTAAATATAACGAAAATAGTAATCCAGCTTTAGTAGATATTTCTTTAACAATTAAACAAGGAGAACATATCGGAGTTATTGGCGGTACTGGTTCAGGTAAATCTTCTTTTATTAATTTAATCAACAGATTTTATGATCCTACTAGTGGTGAGATTAAATTATTTAATATTAATATTAAAGATTATTCTAAAGAAACTTTAAGTAAGATTAACGCAACTGTAATGCAAAAGGCCGTTCTATTTAATGAGTCAATTAAAAAGAACATTCTAAGAGGTAAAAGTAACGCCACTGATGAAGAAGTCACCTTAGCTTTAAAAAGAGCGCAGGCTTATGATTTTGTATCTAATTTCAATGATGGAGTAGATTACCTTATTCAAGAAAATGCTAAGAACTTAAGTGGTGGACAAAAACAAAGATTATCTATCGCTCGCGCATTAATTAAAGACTCGCCAATTTTAATTTTAGATGATTCTTCTAGCGCGCTAGATTATCAGACTGAAAGTAAACTTAAACAAGAGATTAAGAAATTAAATAAGACTGTTATTTGTATATCTCAGCGCGCTAGTAGTGTCCTTGATATGGATAAGATTATCTTACTTGATAAAGGACATTTAATTGATATAGGAACTCATCAAGAATTATTATCTCGTTCTAAGTTATATAGAGAGATTTGTGCATCACAAGATTTAGGAGAACGTCATGTATAGCTTTAAAGATATGATTAAACGTTTAGTCCATTATTTAAAATCTTATAAGATTGGATTCTTTTTAGCATTACTTACTTCTACTATTTATGTGTTCTTATCTTTATATGCTCCATATATTATAGGTGAAGAAATAATTTCATTATTTAATGAATCATTTACTTTAGATTTATTACTCTTTCCTGTTATTAAATTATTAATCGTTACAATTTTAGCAGTTGTTTTTGGAGCACTTATGGGTCGATTACTAAATGTTATCTCCTATAAGATGATTAAAGATATTCGTATCGATGCTTTTAATAAATTATTAAATTTACCAGTCTCATATATTGATTCTCATAAACACGGAGATATCTTAACTCGCGTTACTCGTGATGTAGATCAAGTATGGGATGGTTTGCTTCATGGATTTACTCATATCTTTAGAGGAATAGTAGCGATTCTTTTCACTGTAGTATTTATGTTCCTTGCTAAATGGGATATAGCGTTAATTGTTGTTTTATTAACTCCACTTAGTTTAGTCGCGGCAACTTTAATCGCTAAATTCTCTCATAAGTCATTCATGGAACAGGCTAAGATTACTGGATCTATGGGTGGATTATCTAATGAGATGATTTCTAATCAAAAGACTGTTTTAGCCTATGGTTTAAATGAAGAGAATAATCTTAGATACCAAGATCTTGATGCTAAGTTATATAAAGTAGGAGTAAAGGCTCAATTTATTTCTGCTTTAACTCGTCCTACTACTAGATTAGTGAACGCCATTATTTATGCTTCAGTAGCGCTTTATGGAACCTTATGGATTGCTAATAGCACTGATAATATAGCACTTAAAATTGGTACTTTAACGGTCTTCTTATCTTATGCAAGTCAATACACTCGTCCCTTTAATGAAATTAGTGATGTCGCTAGTGAATTAGCGAGTTCATTCGCTTCGCTTAAACGAGTGCTTGAATTAATTGATGAAAAAGAATTAAATGATGAATCTAATTTAAAAGAAATTAAATCTGATATTGGTGAATTTGAGATGAAACACGTTAATTTCTCTTATACCAAAGATAAGCAAATCTTAAAAGATATTAACTTTAAGGCAATACAAAATAAGAAGATCGCTATTGTAGGTAAGGCTGGTTGTGGAAAGACTACATTA
>JAZLFE010000024.1:0-12111 GCA_045615605.1 Bacilli bacterium
TAAATTTAATAATTTAGAAAAACACTAAATTTTGATATAAATTTGTTTGGAAAAACACTAAAAACATATGCTTTTTTGTTTGGAAAAACACTAAATAGGTGTTATTATACATGCGTAGGAGGTAGTTTATGTTATATAGAAAGATATCTAAAACTCTTGATAAATACTATAAAAACGATGCGAATCAAATATTAATTATTACTGGAGCAAGACAAATAGGAAAGAGTTTTATTATAAGAGAAACAGCAAAATCTTATTTTAAAAATTATATTGAAATTAATCTCAAAGATGACTTTGATGGAAATAAATTATATGAAAATGCACATGATATCGATTCATTTTATTTACAAGTAAGCGCTGAATATGGTGATAAACTTGGAAATAATAAAGACACAATAATTTTTTTAGACGAAATACAAGTATACCCACATTTGATAAGCTTACTAAAACCATTAAGAAAAGATAATAAATATCGATATATAGCATCTGGTTCTTTGCTTGGAATAACATTAAGACATACTTTCATACCAATTGGAAGCATTCAAGAAGTCAAAATGTTCCCATTAGACTTTGAGGAATTCTTGATCGCAAACAATGTGGGCGAAAATGTTTTAAACAGACTTCAAGAATGTTATAAAACTTTAGGACCTATTCCTGATGGTATACATAAAAAAATAATGAGCCTATTCCGTCAGTACTTAATATCAGGAGGATTACCTGATTCGGTAAATGCTTTCTTAGAAAAAAACGTTTCTAAGATTAGAAAAATCCAGGAAGAAACATATAAGTATTATCAAGACGATGCTGCCCGATATGACAACATTAATAGTTTGAAAATTAGGACAATCTATAATTACCTACCTTCCTATATGGAAAATAAAGTAAAAAGAGTAAACTTTAATAAAATAGAGAATAAAAGAAATGCCAATTACATTAGTTATCAAGATGAATTTGATTATCTAATATTTTCAGGCGTAACATTACCTGCAAAAGCGATTGCCAATCCACGATTCCCATTAAACGAATCCATGAGTAAAAATCTAATTAAACTATACTATAATGATGTGGGTATATTATCTAATTTATTATATAAAAATAATATCACAGGAATATTGTATGAAGACAGTAACGCAAATCTAGGAAGTATATATGAAACAGCAGTTGCCTGCGAACTAATAGCCCACGGGCATGAACTCTATTACTTTGATAGTAAAAAAGTTGGCGAAGTTGATTTTTTGATAAATGACTACGAATTATCTTCACCGGTTGCGATCGAAATTAAATCAGGAAAAGACGCATTTAATTTCCGAGCTATACCAAAACTTATTAAAGAACCCTATAACCTTAAAAAGGGTTATGTATTTAGCAACTATAATGTATTAAAAGAAGAGAAAGGTCTAACTTATTTACCTATATATTTAATTATGTTTATTTAGTATTGATATTAATAGTGTGTTTTAGTATATGCTATTTAGTTAATTCTTTGAGAATTACTTTAAATTTCTTATGGTCATGGATTAATTCATAACCAATAGTAATTAATAGATAAACGATTAATAGACAGACAATAAGTAAAAACTATAGGTAATTTTAATATATGAAGATTTTAAAAACGTAAAGAATAATTATTTTGATTTTCATTTTAATGTATATATAATAAAGAAGATTAGAAAACAACCTCCTTAATAAGTTGTCTATCTAAATCTATTATTTCGAGGCCGCTTGAAGCCGCCGCCCTGCTTGGTTAAATACCATGGCAGGTTTTTATTTTTTAAGGGATATGGGTCTATCAAAAAAATCGATATTTTCCAAATCAGAAATTTTGATACCATGCACTTTTTTTAAAGAACGATAAAATTCAATTCTCTTAAAAGCGTTATACATGGAATTTGAAACCATATCTGCTAATTCAACACCAGATGGGTAGCATTTTGATTTCTTGCTAGTAAAATAAAATCCATCTAAATTGGTAATTTTTCTATTTTTCCTTAACTTAACAAAAACTTCTAAGGCTAATCTATCGATACTTGGATCGCAATTTTCTTCAGCTACTAGAGTCGCGTGTTTATTATATTTTCTTAGCATCTTTTCTATTTTTAAAAATTCTCTTAAATAAACTTTGTAAATAATATCTCTCGCTGAAATCTCATTATTTAAACAATATTTTTTTCGCATATGTAATTTTATTTATAGAAGTAACTACGACACTATATTTAAATTTTCCAATCATAGTCGCTAATTGTTCAGTTAATAAAGCGTATTTTTCATCAGAAATTTTAGAATATTCAAATGACCTTCTAACGATATCCGTAGAATGAAAAATAAAATTTTTATTCTTTGGGAAAAATTTTTGTTTTAAAGAAGAAAAATTAGCATAAATGTACGATAAAGACCTTGAAGATGTATATAAAGCAGTTAACACAAAAGTAGAATCTCTTAAAGCTACTGGTTCACCTTTTCTTGCTTTTTTTATAATAGTTTTAAAATTATTAATAGATCCACTTTCGTCTATAAAAACATAGTCAGTTTTTTTATTTATGTAAGATAAAAGTGTTGGTTTATTATACCAGGGCATAGTTTTCTCCTTCGCATGTTTATTATAAACTCAAAAGAGTTAGCCGTGTGTATCATTTTAATTAAATTTATTATTTAATTAATTCTTTAATAATTATTTTAAATTTCTTATGGTCATGGATTAATTCATAACCAATAGTAATTAATAGATAAACGATTAATAGCCAGACAATAAGTAAATACCATGATGATAAAATCGGTAGACTAGACATCAACGGATGATTTATATTCATATATTGCAGATCAAATGGCGGTTTAATTAGTTGATCACAAATTAATCCATAACATATAAAAGTAGCGTAGATAATTGGTACATAGTACCATTTATGGACGCTGACTTTTAGTTTGCCACTAATAAAGGCGAAAATAACGGTGAGAAAAAGAGACATATGCATAGAAACACAGGCAATGTCCCAATAATGTAAGAAAGGCGTATAAGAAAGGGCATCAGGCCACACAAAATAAATAAAAGTAGTAATTAAAGACATGATTAATAAACATCTAGTTATGTTATTTATCTTTTTGGAATTTATAAATAGACTTATAGCAACCGTTAAAGATAATATAGCGCAAAGAGTCGAAGGTAATAGACAGAACCAGGTTCCTCCCTCTTTATAAACAACTAGGCTTAAATAAACTAAAGAGATACGATTATAAATAAGATTTGCCATAGTTAATCCAGCAAAGACTTTTAAAATAACAGATGAATAACGTTTTAAATTACATTTTTTATAGATAACTATAAAAGCAGTAAATAAGATAAAAGAAATTATTAAATATACTATATAACCAACGGACCATACAGGATAATTATGAGGTATTGCATCGGAATTCATACTTCTTAATATTAGCACTCTTTAATATTCAATAACGACTAAATTTTGTTTTATGTAGATAAAATAGTGATAAAATAATTTCACTTATGGCGCAAGTAATATTTAAAGATGTAAGTAAAATCTATAATCAAAAAACTGATCATGAGGTTAAAGCTTTAGATAAAGCTTCTTTTAGCCTTGATAAAGGAGAATTCGTCGTTATCCTAGGAGCATCCGGAGCAGGTAAATCCACTCTATTAAATATCTTAGGTGGTATGGATACTTTGACTAGTGGATCGTTTATTGTTAACAATAAAGCAATTGATAAATTGAATGACAAAGAATTAGGACTATATCGTCGGCACGATATCGGGTTTGTCTTTCAATTTTATAATTTAATGCCTAACTTAACGGCATATGAGAATGTCGCAATAAGCGAAACAATATCTGATAACCCTAATGCATTTAATGTTGATAAAGTATTAAAGAGTGTAGGACTAGAAAATAGAAAAGATAACTTCCCAAGCGCGCTTAGCGGAGGAGAACAACAAAGAGTCGCGATTGCAAGAGCAATCGTTAAGAATCCTCAGTTATTACTATGTGATGAACCGACCGGGGCATTAGATAGTAAAACTGGAGCGATGATTATATCTTTATTAAAAGATATTGCGAAGAAATATAAAGTAACGGTTATTATTGTTACCCACAATAGTAAGATAAGTGAATGCGCGGATAGAATTATTCGTATTCAAGATGGCAAAATTATTGAAAATAAAAAGAATAAGAATATTAAAGATCCTAAAAAGATAATTTGGTAATATGAAAAAACACAAAACATCCTTTACTTCTTTATCGACCAAGAAAATGTTTAGGACGATTAAAAGTCATCCTTTCCAATTTATTGCCATGTCAATTATTATTGCTTTAGGTGTAGCGTTCTTTAATGGATTATATGGATCTTATTTAGGCTTTAAACGTCAAATCGATAATTATTTAACAAACAGTAATGTCGCGGACTTATACACTACTTTATATTACGATGATGTATATAAATCATCTGATAATCACGAACAAGATTATAAATTAATAAAAAATATAGTAGGAGACGATGGACTCGTAGAAGGAAACTACTACGGAGCAGAACGTATACGTTCTTTTAATTCGTTTATGTTTCTTACTGATGAGTTACCCACGATAAATCATGGTTATAATTTTGAACACGGGGAATTTAAAGAACATAATTTCTTTTATATAGGCAGAAAGTATCTAGAAAACGAATCTCAATTCGGAAGTCTAAGTAATTGGATAGACGAAAATGGTAATTTAAAAGAACAAGAAATAAGCATTAATATCACTCCATTAAAGAATTGGATAAACAATAGTGAATATAGCGATATATTTAGTAAATATACTTTAAAAGATAAAAAAGATGTTTTAGCGGAAAATGAAATATTAATAAAAGCGCAGCCAACCGCTACTATTGAACACGCTGAAAATGTTTTACCCTACGATACATTGCCCCCTACCTTTTTAATGTCTAGATCATTCTTAACAGACCTCTTTAAAAAGTCATTCACAGAAAATTATGATTTAGAAAAGATGTCAGAAGATAGCGACGAGAAAGCAAAAAAATGTTATGAACTCATAAGTAATCCCAAAAACATTGTTGATCATTTCTTTTATAACAATCGTTATTTAACTAAATTAAATAACCAATCAAAATTAAGCAACATAGAAAATGCTATAGATGAAGCATATAAAAGCGGAGAAGGTGAAGGAACCTTAATATCGAACGTTAATTTAAATAACTCAAAAGTATATAGTTATCTATCAAGTGATTTAAAACAATCACTACAATTATGCTTTGTATTGCCTCCTATCTTCTTCTTAGTCGCATTATTAGTAGCCTTAACTACTTTTAGTCAATTAATCCTAAAAGAAAGAACCGAAATCGGAACCCTTAAAGCTTTAGGAGCATCAAATCACCAAATTAAAAAATATTATTTTATCTTCGCTACTATAATTGCCACTGTCGGTATTTTAATTGGAGCGATTACTGGTCCATTTATCTTACCTCCTTTATTAGGCATGAAGAACTCACTATCCTATACGTTATGTCCTTATAAACTCCAATATCCATGGCTTACTGTTTTATTAAGCTCTGCGTTTATCTATGTAATCCTATATTTAGTAATAAATCTTGTATTAAGAAAAGAGAGTAAAGAACTACCAGCCTTAACAATGAGGCATAAAGAAATAACCACGAACGCAAATAAAACTATAAATAGTAAAAGTAAAAGTTCTACTCATAAATTATGCTTTAAGATGGCGATGAGAAATATTAAATACGCTAAATTACGTAGCATAATGGTTTTATTAGGTGTATTTGGATGTACAGCCTTATTAGGATGCGGGTATTGTGTAGATGACAGCATCAATAGGGGTGTGGATAGCGATATCAATACCTTCTTTAACGCAGATGGACAAGTCTCGTTCTCTTATTTCTCAGATGAAACGAAAGAAGGATTTGAAAAGATTAAAGATCGAATTGATTATGATGCTTATGCTTGTATCCCCGCTTCTTGTAATCTACCTGTACAGTTTGATAAAGAGGCATCCACTAACGTATATTCAATTAATCCACGTTCTAATTACCATTTCTTTAATTTACCGGTTATGCCTTACGCTAACAATATTATTGTTACAAGTAAGATTGCTAAAGCATTAAACTTACATGTTAATGACTATATAAACTTTAATATCTTAGGTAAAGAATGTAGCGGTCAGGTAATGTATATATTAGATACATTCTATTACCATGGAATATTCGTCAGCCAAGAATATTCTGATTATCCAGGTTTAGAAAGTTACGCTACGAATGCTTATGTTAGAGCCAAGGATCCGAGTGAGTCTAACGAAATAATAGAAGAAATAAGAAAAATACCTGGTGTTGCCAATGTCTTAGATCAAAAGAATGTTATGACATTTATTAACTTAATGGTAAGCACCATATCTTACATAACTTTAACTATTAAGATATTCGCAATTTTATTAGCGATTGTCGTCTTATATAACTTAGCGTTACTTAACTTTAACGAGAACATAAGAAATATCGCTACAATGAAAGTGTTAGGATTTAATCGCTATGAAATAGCGGAATCCTTACTATATGAGATTATGACTCTTACATTAATTGGATCTATAGCCGGATTATTAATATCTTTCCCGTTTGGCATGTTAGTGTTATCAATTAATCAGGTTCCTGCGTTAGAGTATATATACTTTATGTACCCTACATCATTTGTGTTCTCGTTTATTATTTCTTTCGGTGTAGCCGCATTAGTAAATCTATATCTATCATTAAAGAACAAGAACGTTAAGATGGTCGAATCTCTTAAGTCCGTAGAATAAAACTACACTATAAATAAAGATTCAGTTGCCTATAGTAAAAATCCGATGTTTAAAATTATTTCAGTTTTTTTGTAGTGTTTTCTTAATCTAAGGTGGTAACTAAAATAACTATTTAAATTTAAGTTCAACCCAAAAGCGGAATTAAAGCGATATTTAACAAAGTATGAGGAATTAACTTAATTTTGATATGGAATTTTATCGATAAATACTAGAAATTTTATTATCGAACTCCAAAAAATACTAAAATTAGTAGAATTTGGAGTTGCAGTAATGTATGCTATATAAGTAGGGTTATAAATTATGTATTACAAAAGAACCATATTAAACGAAATAATTAAATCAGTAGACGAATATCCTGTGACATTAGTCACTGGAGCAAGACAAGTAGGAAAGACTACTTTGATGTCTTATTTTGAAAAGAAGGGTTATAAATATTATTCTTTCGACGATACCGATTTATTAGATGAAGCGAAAAACAACCCAAAAAAATTTATAGAAAAATACGGAGATCATTTGATTCTTGATGAAATTCAAAGAGCGAAGAATCTTTTTATTGAAATTGAAAATGTTGTAAATAAAGTTAAAAGAGAAAAAAGTTCAAAAGAAGCTAACGGTATGTATATACTTACAGGCAGCCAAAAATTTCAATTAATGACAGGCGTAAGTGAGTCACTTTCAGGTAGAGTAGGGATTATTGAATTAGAACCTCTGAGTCAAGCTGAAATACAAGGGTGGGAGGATGATATATTTACTTGTGATTTAAATCACCTTATGAACAAAACAAGTAAAAGAACTCTGAGTAATGAATTCATATATTCATCTATTGTAAAAGGATTTTATCCAGCTAGATGGGAATATAAAGATAAACCAATCAATAATTTTTATAAAAATTATTTAAAAACATATATTGACCGTGATGTTTCATTATTAATTAAGATAAAAGACTTAAACCGCTTTGAAAATTTCATGCGAGTCACAGCATCATATACCGGAAAAGAATATAACATTAATAATGTAGCTAAAACAGTAGGAATAGATAATAAAACAGTTACTAGCTGGTTAAATATATTAATCACAAGCAATATAGTTACGTTATTAGAGCCATATAACGAAAACTCAATTAACAAAAGAATTGTCAAAAGTAAAAAATTATATTTCAACGATACAGGATTTGCATGTCACCTTATCGGGATTGATACTTATCGATCCCTGATGTTATCTTCTTTTAAGGGACCGCTTGTAGAAACGTATGTACACAATGAGATAAGAAAATCATTTAAAAATAAAAATATCGATGTTCAAATGTTTTTCTATCGTGATAATAACCAAAACGAAATTGATTTTATAATTCTTTTAGATGGATATTTGCATCTTATTGAAGTTAAATCAGGTAAGCAATACGGTGATAAAGATGTTGCATCATTCAGACAACTACTAAAAACAAAGTATAACATTTATGGCCAATGTCTTATTTGTTGCGATGATGACTGCTATCGTATCAATTCTCAAACTATGGCTTTCCCGATTAGATGTATTTAATATCTATTTTTAGCGTAATATATAAAAGATTAATAGAAACATTAGTAATTTCAATTAAAAGCTTTAAATACTTAGAGTAGAGAAAATTTTTAAATTTAAACAAATGAACTCCAAAAAATACTAAATTTAGAAGGATTTGGAGTTTATGCATTTTGTGTACGAATTAAAAGCACTACAATTTTGCCATCATGTCAAAATAGTGAAATAATAGTGAAATAATAGTGAAATAATAATATAATATCTTTGTGGAGATTTTAGAATGTTAAAAGTTAATATTGATAATGAAATTTTAAAGTACATATTAGACATTGAAAGATATAAGGATTCTTTAAATCAAATAAATGTACCTTTAAATTTATCAAATAAATTTAGAAAAAATACACGCAAAAGATCATCTTACGCTTCAAATAAAATAGAGGGTAATCCTTTGTCATTCGAACAAGCGGATGCGGTTATAGAAGCAAAAAACAGGCATTTCTTAAAACCTGAACAAGAAATTAGAAATTATTATTTAGCCTTAGAGTATTTAGAATCTAAACTTGCAAAGAAAGAAAGTGTTTCTAAAAAACTGCTTTTTGAAGTGCAAAAAAAGATATGCAACGGAGAATCAAAAGAAAAAATCGGTATTAGAGGACAAATGCCGGCAGGAGTGCTGTTTGCAGTATGGAATGATGACGGAACCCCAGCGTATATTCCGCCAGAGTATAAAGACCTTAGCAATTTAATAGATGACTTATTTAAATATATAAACTCTTCAAGCGATCATCCGCTGATTAAAGCAGCGTTACTACATTATCAATTGGTGACAATACATCCATTTGAGGATGGAAATGGAAGAACAGCAAGAATTTTATCTAGTTATTATCTTTCTTTAACTGGTTATGGTTTTAAAAATATCGGTTCATTAGAAGAATTTATGTCATACGATATAAATGAATACTATGATTCAATTCAAATGAAACTACCTGTTTCATATTATGAAGGTAGGAATAATCCTCCACATATTGAGATTTGGGTAAAGTATTTTTTGAGAATCTTTTCTCTTTATGCTTCTAAAGCTTTATCGGTTGCAAAGAAAGAAATAACCAATATTGAAAGCACTAGACTCAACAATTTATCAAAAAAAACCAAAGACTTTTTAAATTATTTACAAAAACTCAATTTAAGAAAATTTACACCAATAGAATTATCAAAAATTTGCAAAGTTTCAAATAGAACTATCATTAATTGGTGTGCAGAACTAGTTAATAACGGTTATATAAAACCGATTCTAGTAAACAAGAGAATTCGTTGTTACGAAATAATCGACAATTGATTCAAGAAGAGTAGTTAGATTTTAGCTTATGCTGGTTTAGCTGCTTTTTTTATTTAACTTCAACCCAAGAGTGGAAGTACTTTATAAAAAATAACTTATATGGATTTATTTATCTTTAGAAGCGGCTGTTATAGAAGCAACAACCGTTCCCTAATCTTTTCAGCCTTTCGATTGCATAATTATTGTATGATAATTTGTTATTATTGTAGATAGGGTAGTTAAAAATTAAATTTAAAACGCACAACATATGATAAATAACAATTCATTAAAGCGTCAAATACCAAAAAGGGTATAATTATTGCTCTTATATTATGCTTAAAAATAATATAAATATTATATTTGAATATAAAACGCTATAGAGTTATAATAGATATATGTTTAAAGACATACTTAACTCTCATCATATAACTGTCTATACTTTAGCAAAAAGAAGCGGAATATCTTACACTGCGATTAATGAATTAAATCGCGGAGAAAGAACAGTTGAACAATGTAGTGGTAAAACTCTTAAAGCTATCTCTGATACATTAAATATGTCAATTGATCAATTATATGATTTGTCATTAAAGCGTATTGATATTCCTAAAGACTTTAAAAAGTATTTCTGGGATACCGAATTTAATAAGTTAGACCTAGAAAAAAATAAAATCTATATCATCTCTAGATTACTTACTCATGGAGGATTTAAAGGATACAGGTTCTTATTAGATGCATATAATTATGAAGATTTTAAATATGTTGGCACCCATAGTCGTCTGCTTAATGCTAAAATAGCATCATACCTAAAAAACATTTATAACATTAATAAAAATGATATGGCGTTTTATAAAAATAACATCAATTGGAGAAAACCATGCATTTAGAAATTATTGATAAAGGCAGAATAGAATTATTAAATAAACTTAAAAAAATTGAAGGGATAGAGAAGTTCGTCCTGGGAGGAGGAACTGGTCTATCGCTTCAATACGGATTCCGCTCTTCTATTGATTTTGATTTCTTTTGCAACGAACACTTTAATGCAGAAATACTTTTAATAAAATTAAACGATGAATTTAATAATAAAGTTGAGGTTATTACTAAAGAAGATAGATTATCTACTTTAGATTTGTTGATTAATAATATCAAAGTAAGCTTTTTTGAATATTCTCGTCCGATTCTTAAACCCTTAGTGGGTTTAGATAACTTCTACCCTATTAAACTATTAGATATTTATGACATCGCCGCTATGAAGGTGATTGAAATCATCCAAAGGGGCACTAAGAAGGATTTTTATGATTTATATTGTATTATCAAAACTTTAAATCTTAAGTCTAAAGACTTAATTGAAATATTAATCAAAAAATATAATGATTTAAATGTAATAACTAATTTAATATATTCAATTGTCTATTTTGAAGAAGCAGATAAAGAGAACTTGCCAAAAACTTTCGTTAATCATCGTTGGACAGAAATAAAGAAGTTTTTTAGTAACTTCCAATACGATTTAGTAAAAGATTCAAAGAATATAAAACAAAAATTATAAGTAGTATTTATAGCCTTATGGCTATTAATAAGTATAGTTATCGAAGATGGCACTTCTATCACCGCTATAGGTAGTTGTAACTTTGGTTTTACGATTATATTGATCTCTTTGATATTCTATGGTCTCAGTATAGTCTTCTCCAACATGATTAATATCTATCTTAGTAGGACGGGTATTGCTATATTCGCATTTTGAAATCTCGTATATGGTTTTATCTTTCAAACATGTTACTGAACTAATAATGTTACCTTTATCATCAAGTTCATTAGTAGTAGTATAACAATCACCGCCAGTGTAGTCTTCTATTACCATATCGGGATTAGCAAAATCATCTTTATAAGTGTAAGTTTTAGTTAAATACGGTTTACGATCAGAATTATTACTTTCGTAGTCAAATTGCTTTATTACTCTATTTGAATTATCGTATTCATAATCAATTTCATAATAGTTATTATCAAATTCTTTAGCATCGCCTTTAATCTCTTCAATGTACTTTTCTAATAACCAATTAGAGTTGTACTCATAACTTTCACTGATAATAGTTTTATTATTATATGTATCAGTAATAGTTTCTACACTAGAAACAATTAATAATTTATCGTTATATTCTTCTATTATTGAAGAATGAAGAGTCTTCTTATCATCTTGATAAAGATCAGCATCAGTTATTGCTTTCTTAGTTTTGATATCAAAATTACGTTCTCCTTTAGAGTAATAATCAGGATAAGATGTTCCATCTATGAAATCACACTTAATCTCAATACCATCTTGATATGTTTTAGTCTCTTCATTAACTAAATTACCATTTAGTTTAGAAACATAATGCGTGTAATTATCTTCAGGTAATTCTTCAATCGAAGGATCTGACTTATTACACGCTAAAAGAACGAATGGTATAACGAATAATGATAAAAGCATTTTATTCATTAGTGGTT
>JAZLFE010000025.1:0-1056 GCA_045615605.1 Bacilli bacterium
CCTATGCTCTAATATCCTATATTTTTATGTGTTTGACAAGATTTTTATTTAAAATTTATGTCTCGCTAATCTAAAATACGTATATTTTCTTGTTTACAACAAGTTTTTTCCGAGATGTTGCATTTACTATTTCAATTAACATTTATTATTATCAACGTTATTACGTTGACTATATTCACATCCGCAATAATTTTGCTGATATAGCTTATAAAAATCTCTAATTTTCTTACCTTTTAGGATTCCATCGTTCTTCTTAAAATCACTAAAGAAGTATTTAGTGTAATTAAATTCATCTTGCAATTTCTCGCCTAAAGCATTCAATACCTGTGAATCCTTTTGACGAGAAATAGTCATAACTGTTGTGAAATAATCAAACTTATTTTCGTTAGCATACTTCCACGCTTCTTTCATACGTTTTGTATAACAAATAATGCATCTTTTACCACGCTCAGGTTCATCTTTAAGCGGAACAAGATCTTTCATAAATTGTTCATGATTATAATCTTTAATTATTAGTTTTATATTCGACTGATAATCGCGATTAAAATCATCCACAAATTTAATTAATTCTTTTCTTCTTAACTCCCATTCAGATTGAGGATAAATATTAGAGTTATTAAAGTGGATAGTAACATCAAAATAGTTTATTAAATAGGTTAATGGATAGCATGAACATGGTGCGCAGCAAACATGCATTAATAAACCGGGCTTTTTACCATTAAAGCCTTTAATTATTTGTTCCCCTTTTAAATAGTAATTCACTTTATCCATCATACAAATTTGTTAACCTACTTTTTTAACTATGTCAATAGGTTACGCCTATAACTTAATAAATAAAACAGGCATCTCCAAAACTAAAGAAACGGTATTTATTTTCGACCGCATGTTTATAACACTTAAGAGTAAATTCACGTGTCATAAACGCGCTTACTAACATCACTAAAGTTGATTTAGGTAAATGAAAGTTAGTGATTAAAGCATCAATCGCTTTAAATTTATATCCAGGATAAATAAAGATATCAGTATTCTCTTTTGTAGAAATAAATTTACCATATT
>JAZLFE010000026.1:0-18114 GCA_045615605.1 Bacilli bacterium
ATCGACACTAATATTTCTGCTTATCGTCATGAAATAAAATATACCATTATCGGTGATGATTTTTATAAGGCTCCAGCAACATTAGATAATCTACCATACGGAGTAACTTATTATCGTAGTCCTTTGAATCCTAAAGAAGGCGTACTTACTTTAACTGATATTACTGACGATGAGATTGAAATTGACGCTATAAAGTGTTTGTCTACAATTCATAAAGTAACATTTAGTGGTGTAAATTGTACTATTAACGGCACTAATAGTTGGAACGAATCTTTTGTTGAAGGCGATGTAATTCGTTATTACATATTACCTGAAACTCATTATAAAAGACCTACTAATGTAACCGTTAATGGTCAGCCAGCAGGAACTAGATTTGATGAAGATACTGGATTATTAACTCTAACTATGGGTGAGAGTGATATTGTTGTTAACGCTACGACTGAAGATAAGGTTGATTATAATATCACCATTATTTCTACATACTGTAGTTTTGGAGTTAAAGATATAGTAGATCCTGGTCAGACTTTATATTTCTTCTCTGGTAAAGAAGGACAACGAGTTACTGTTAATATCGATTTTGATGAAGGATATATGTTATCTCATGGTGTTTATTTCGCTATCAACGGAGAACAAGCATCTGAAGATAAATATATTTACAATATAAATAATAAAACTCTTACTTTTACTATCGAAGGCAATACTGATATTGAATTAGAAGCGGTTAAAGATAACGAACGTTGTTTTGTTTCATTCTATGGTGTAGATACTGGCGCGACTTATGATGGTGAAGATTCACCTAAAGAACCGCAACCCATTATTAATAAAGATGTTCCCATTGGATTTGCATTTACTTTCTATTTGAAACCTGAAAATGGATTAAATTTACCTGAAACTATTGATAAAAATATTGAAATTACCGATGGTGGTGAAGCGGTTAAGCGCTCTCGTTACACAAAAAACGATGATGGCTCTGCTACACTTGTTGTTTATCCGTCTAAAGGAATGATGATACGTGTTACTTCTGGGTATAAAGTTACATTTAATGGATATGAAGGCACTAAAGAAAAAGTAAAAGAATATAATACTCAGTATGTTCCTGTTGGAGAAAAGGCTAGTAAGCCTAAAGATCCAATTAAAGATAATCTTGAATTCTATGGTTGGGGAATGGGCTCTACCTCTGGTTCATTCTATGATTTTAACAACACTGTTTATTCTGATTTAGATTTATATGCAAAATACGAAAAAGATAGTTTTAAAGTTTCTTTAAATTTATATGGATGTTACGCAATCGACAAAGAAGGAATGACTATCACAAATAATTGTGTATATGTAAATAAAGGTGATGATTTAAAACTAGATTTTAAAGCTTACGGAGATGAAGGAAAAATATTCTATACACCTTTAGCTAATGATATTACTGTTTCAGGAACAGGTGCTTATACTGATTATCAAGTAGACATTTCTAAAAGGATTTCTACTTCTTTGACGATAAATGATGTTGTAGGCGATTTCTCTATTTGGATTTATTGTCGCATAATTAATCCTGAAAAGAAATTTGATGAATATTCATTAGACGAGGTAAAAGATATTGCTAATGGTAATATGGCAGCTGTTATGTTTAATGTAGGGGATAAAAGACCTATTACATTAGATGATGGCAAGACTAATAGTTCATTAACGATTCTTGATTTTAATCATGATAAAGCAGTAGATAACGAGAACGCTCAAACTATTACACTTTTATTAGATAATTTAATTAGCCATTATGATGAAAAAGAAGAAGATGATGGTCGCTCCTATGCTTTTGCTTGGTACGGCCCAAGCGGCTCTTCAATTAAAGGCGATAATTATACTAATTCTTATATAAGTAAAGTTCTAGATGGAGAAACCGAAATCGAAGGATTTAACGGAATTTTAGCTCATGGTAGTACAGGCGACCCATATACTTCTTTTGAACTTAATAAGATATTGCCTGATAATTTAACTAAATTTATGCACAAAGTTAGTAAAGAATGTGCGATTAGAGAAATTGATCCAACTACAAATAAATTAAAGACTATTAAGATTAATACAAAATTATTCCCGTTATCTCTTAAGGAAATGAATCTTATTTCAACTCTACAAGAAACTACTATTTATGGTAATGAAGGTACAGAATATAAATATTATTCAAATGTTGATCCTAATATGCATAAATTAACTCAAACTGACATCAGTGATTCAAAACGTGTTGAAACTTTTACTGAAGGTGAGACATTAATTAATTACGCTGGATTATGTAATCCTTATTCACCATATTGGACTAGATCTATTGTTGGTGCAAATACCGAAAGTGGAATTATTTATTCGCCGTGCTCTATTTCAAAAGAGGGCGAAGTTCTAACCTCAGCTTATTTAGGCAATAAGCCTTATTATTTCCCACTTGCTGTGGCGTTTGTTATTTAATTAAAGGAGATAAAGATATGAAATTTATTAAATTATCATTAATCTGTATCACTAGTTGCTTTGCATCAATTAGTTGCGCATCTACTTTTACAAAACTAAATTCTTCTAATAGTTCAACTGGTTTTACTTCTAACGAAGTTAATGAAGAAGAATATTGTTATTTATCTTTTAATGCTGAACATTACACTATCAATAATCATGTAGATAAGGATATTAAGATTATTAAGAATAAGGATAATGTTTGTTTTACCGTTGTTCATGATGATGAATATAAACCATTAACCGAAGATCAAATTAAAGAAGAAAATAATCTTCCGTTCTTATTTGATGAAGACACTCAAGTTATTACGATTAAAAGAATGACTACAGATTATTCTTTTACTATTAAAGATGAAGAACATATCAATTATATGTTTACTTTTAAAGGTAATCACTGTAGAGCACGCGTAGATGGAACGCAGGATAGTTATGAAACAGTTCTTAATATTGATATTTCTGAATTAGGTAATGCACCTAGACTGAATTTAAAATGTGATGATGGTTTTACTTTTGATAAATCAACTACTGAAATTCAAGTTTACTTGGATGATGTTAAATCTACTAATTACGATTTATTTGTAGATGAAACTTTTCACGATAAAGCGGATATAGTTGCATATGGAAGATGGAAAAATGTATTTATTTATGTAAGCCCTAAAGGAACTGAACCTGCACCTACTGGAGAATATACATTAACCGCTATGGGTGTTAACTGTGTCAGCGATAATGAAGATTCACAAGGAAAGACAATGTTTATAGAAAAGCGAAAAAAAGGTGATAAAGTTGAATTACTTTTTAAACCAAACGTTGGTTTTCAAATGCCAGAAAAGAAAGAAATTTCTGTTGTTGCGAGTAATTTAGAAGAACAATTAGATTTTACTTATTTAATTGATCCTCAAACTGGAAACGGTTCTGTTGCGTTTACTTATCCTGAATGTAATGTGTCTGTAATCGTGCCTTGTAAAGCTAGCGTAAAGAAAAAATATTATGTTAATTATGTAGATAATATTGGTGGTGTATCCAATATGCCTCAAATGGCTGATATAGTAGAAGAAGGTTCTACCACTAGTAAACCTACTGAAACTCCTACATTAAATGGATTTGAATTTAAATATTGGTCCGATAACAAAGACACTAAAACCGAGTTTGATTTTGATCAAACAAAAATTAATAAAAATATTAATTTATATCCTATCTTTGAGAAGTCCGCTAAAAAATTTATTAACTTTAAATATGATAAAAGTAAAGTTTTAATCAATTATGATGGTGAAGTTATTGATACTTATGTTTATGATGGCGGATTTACACCTGCTGTAGCAGTTGATCCTTCTCCTTTAAAAAGTGATTTGGATAATGATATATTAAATGAATTCTTAGATTTTAAATGCTTTATCGATAATAAACTTGTTCCTTTAAATTACAATTATAATAGCAGTACGAGGATATTAACTTTAAATAATCCCCAAACATGTGATATTTTAATTTCTTTTAAACACATTGATGAAGTTTCTTGGGATTTTATTGGTAAAAATGCTAGAAATGATGATTTACAATTTTTCATGAAACCAGGCGATGTAAAAAGAACTTGGATGGAAGGAAATTGTTATGATGTTGTCTATCTTGGAGCAAGAGATACTGTTGACGCTAACACCAAAAAGCATTTTAATGGCCTAGGATTTGAATTTAATAATGTTTTATGTGACAAAAATAAAAATTTAATAACTTCTAGTTGTAACAATAGTTACTACGGTTATTTCCATGAATCGGAGTGTTATTCTAAGATAAATAGTTATATGACCGATCACGTAGAAAAAGGCATTTTTGATAATGTAAAAAAGGTAACTAATGAATATGCAACCGTTGTTGGATCATCTTCTATACCTAGTCACGTGCTTCAATATTCTAATCACGATGACACTTTCTTTGTTGCTGATTTTTCGGATGTTTCTAATATAAGCGAAGAAGCAAGGAAACACCAAAGTTTTCCTTATTATGATTTACCCGAAAATGATGAATTACGTAATCGTCGTATAAAATATGATTGTAACGGAAATCCTGTTAATTACGTTACTTTAAGAACTCCATATTATGTTAGTATCTTTCTCCCTAATCCTAACCCTTATATGTACTATACAAAAGCTGGAAACATTGATTCTGATTTTGAATATCAATGGATTACTAATAAATTTTATTTAGCACCAATGTTTATTTTCTGATTACGAGTATGAAGAAGTGTCCTGTTTGTAAAAAAGAAATCGCTAGTGATGCTGTAATATGTCCTCACTGTGGTCATCCTATTGAAGTAAAAGAAAAAGATCAAAACGCATTGCTTAAAAGAAAGAGAATGTCATATTCAGTTGAAGTATCTTTGATGTTTTTACCTATTTTATTAGTGATTATTTATTTAATTAGATATTTCACTAAAGGCGATAAACCTACTTGGCCGTTTATTGTATTTGCTACTGCCTGGTTACTCTTCTCTATCTTATCAATTATTTCTATTAAAAAGAAATCTATAAATAACAAGATGGTTAAAGATTTAATTTATTATGATAAGAATAATAAAGTATTTATTATTTATCCTCTTGATCAACATGAATATGTTATTGATGTTAAAAATATCATTAACGTTAAAAAAGATAATTTATTAACTTCTAGAACATATATTACTTTTAAAAGCATTAATGAAGATAAGATTACATGCTCTAATAAGAAATATGATTTAGGGTATAGTGACACTAAAGAATTAAATACTTTTAAAACTAAACTAAAATCATTAGTAGATGTCTCATCTATTGTTGAATAAATTATCATATAATTTAAAAAAATTAATTTACCAAAATGACAAAAAATTTGCTATTTGGTAAGTTATTTAAAAAAAATACGGGATTTTTTGTTATATCAATTAAGTTCAGAGGTTGACGGGCTTCGTTTTTCCAACCGAACTTTTTTATTAAATAGATTGTCTTTGCGAATTATTGAATTGAATTATGTAGTATAATATTTATATATTATAAGGAGAATTTATGATTTACATTTTATTTAACCCTTTAGCGAATAATTCGCATGGTCAACAAGACGCAGAGAGATGGGCAGAACGTTTAACTATTAAGCCTAATTTTAAAAGTGTTATTGGACTAGATTTTAAAGATTTCTTTAAGAAACTAAAAAATACTGATGAAGTAGTACTTTGTGGTGGTGATGGTACTTTAAATAGATTTGCAAATGATACCTATGGTATGAAGTTTAACTCTAAATTAAGCTATGCTAAATGCGGTAGCGGTAATGACTTCTATCGTGATGTAGCAGATAAAGAAGACGATGGACGTATTGATTTAAAACCATTTATTAAACGTCTACCTTTAGTAAAGGTTAATGGTATTAGTAAGAGATTTTTAAACGGTATTGGATATGGTATTGATGGCGATACTTGTTTAGAAGGCGATAAGATTAGAGCAAAAGATCCTAACGCGAAGATTAATTACACTAATATTGCTATTGGTCTATTACTTGGTAAATTTAAGACGAAGATTGCTGAAGTAGAAGTTGATGGTATTAAATCAGTATTTAAACATGTTTGGTTAGCGTCTTCTATGCAAGGTAAATATTATGGTGGTGGTATGATGGCCGCTCCAAGCCAAGATAGATTAAATGAAAAACATGAATGTGATTTAGTTATTCTATCTTCTATTGGTAGAGTTCATACATTATTACGCTTCCCTAAATTCTCTAGCGGCAAACACGAAAAGAAAAACTTTATAACTCATTTACAAGGTAAACATATTAAAGTTACCTTCTCCTCTCCATGTGCACTCCAAATTGATGGAGATGTTGTAGAGAACGTTAAGAGTTACGAAGTAATTAATGACTAATATGGCTAAACAATATGATGTAATAGTTATTGGTGCTGGTAATGGTGGATTATCTGCAACATTAACTATATTAAAAGCCGGTAAGACTTGTTTATTACTTGAAAAGCATAATATCCCTGGAGGATTCGCTACTAGTTTTAATCGTGGACGATTTGAATTTGAAGCATCCTTACATCAATTTAATGGTATCGGCACTAAAGATAATCCTGGTAGTAGTGGTAAATTATTTAACGAATTAGGTGTTAACGATAAGATTGAATGGATTAATCTATCTGAAGCATATCGCTTAATTATACCTAGCGAGAAGATTGATATTACCGTTCCTTTTGGAGTAGAGAACGCTATTAAGGTAGGAGATTCTATCTATCCTAATGGAGGTAAATTAGTTAAAGAATTCTTTGATATCGCGGATAATATTACTCAAGCAATGGGCTATTTAAGTGAGACCCATGGTAAACCTGATCCTAAAGTATTACAGAGTAAATATATTAACTATCTTACTACTTGCTCTTATTCATTTAAAGAAGTTATGGATAAATTAAATTATCCTAAAGTCATAAGAGCGATGTTAAGTGCTTATTGGTGCTATATCGGTAGTAGTGAAGAAGATGTTAGTTTTGTACATATCGCTAACGTAATTAACTCTTACGTAAGAAAAGGCGCTAGTGTTCCTACTTTCCGTTCTCATGGTCTATCTTTAACATTTGAAGAAGAGATTCATAAATTAGGTGGAGATATCTACTTTAATTCTTTAGTTACTAAAATCTTAACGGATGATAATGGACACATTAAAGGCGTTAAACTTAAAAGTGGTGAAGAATATTATTCTAATCATATAATTGCAGATACTTCTCCTCATACTGTCTTAGCGACTATGGTGGACGCTAAAGCAATTCCTGAGAAGATGCTAAAGCTTGCTAATTACCGTAAATTAGCAGCGAAAGGATTTACTATCTTCTTAGGACTTAATAAATCCCCTGAAGAATTAGGTATAAAAGAACATAGTTATTTTATATATTGTGATTCTGATAACGTTAAAGTATATAACGAGATGGGTAAACTTCCTCATACTGCAGGTCAAGCAACTGTCTGTTTAAATAATGCATTAAAAGATTGTTCTCCTAAAGGAACAACTATTCTATATATGACAACATTATTTACTACTGATGTGTGGAAAGATGTAAATGAAAAGAATTACACCGAAATTAAAAATAAGATGGCGCAAGGTCTTATTAAACAATTTGAGGATGCAACTGGAGTAAATCTACATGATCATATTGAAGAGATTGCTATTGCGACTCCTGTAACATACGCGCGTTATTGTATGCAACCACAAGGAACCATCTATGGATATTATTCTCAATACGATGATGGTTTGATGCATCGTATTCAAATGGTTAATGAAGATGCGATTATTCCAGGATTAAGATTCACTGGTGGTTATGGAGAACGTTTAGATGGTTTCTCTTCTAGCTATAAAGCGGGATATAATGACGCTAAACGTACATTAGGTGATTTAGCAAAGGAGGGCAAATAATTATGTTTACTAAAAACGGTGTTGAAGTAGATATTAAGAATACTCTCTCGATGCTTGATAATCGTCGTAAGAAGATTAATGAAGCAGAAGCTAAACCTTTACCAAAGACTTATGCAGTTAATGAACTCGCTAAATTAATTCATCCTGGATTTACTTTAGCGACTATTAAAGACATTAAAGAATGTACTTATAACACTAAAGTTATTACTTTAGAATCTAAGAAATTCCCGTTCTTTAGAGCAGGACAATACGTTACTATTTCACTAAAGATTAACGGTAAAACAGTTACTCGTCCTTATTCTATTTTTTCTTCTCCTAATGAGGCGATGAATGGAATACTTAAGATTGGTATACAGACTGCTGGATTCTTCTCTACTTATTTAAATAACAACGCTAAAGTAGGAGATAAAGTAGTTGTTAGTGAACCACTAGGAGATTTCTACCACGACTCAATTCGCGATAAAAATCATATCTTTGCGATTGCTGGTGGTAGTGGAATCACTCCATTCTATAGCATGATTCAATCTATCTTAGAAGGTAGTGAAGACTTTAAGATCACGGTTTTATATGGTGTTAAAACTCAAAAGGATATTATGATTCCTTTAGAGTATAAAGATAACCGTATTAAAGTGATTCCAGTATATTCAAATGAAGAAGTTTATAACGCTGAACATGGATTTATTAATAAAGACATTATTAAGAAATACCTTCCTAATGATGTTTCTATATTTATGTGCGGTAATAATTTAATGTATCAATTCGCTTTAAAAGAAATTGATGCTTTAGGTATCTCTCTAACTAGTGTTAGAAGTGAACATAACTGCACTCCTAATTTAAAACTAGAATCTCCAAAAGAATTCAACTTAATTGTTCATATGAGAGATCAAGTTTTTAATATTAAGGCTAAAGAAGATGAGACCTTATTAGTCGCAATGGAAAGAGCAGGACTTGCTGCTCCTAGTAGATGCCGTAGTGGTTTCTGTGGTTTCTGTCATTCTCGTTTAATTAAAGGAACGTTTAAGGCTCCTATTGATAAAAGAAGAATTGCAGATAAGAAATATAATTATATCCATCCTTGCTGCAGTTATCCTACTAGTGATATTGAAATCGATGTACCACCAATTGATGCATTAAAGGAGTTATAAAATGAATACGACAATGATAGTATTTACGGTAATTTATTCTTTATTACTTTGTCTATATTTTTATACAGAGACAAGTGGGAATCTAAAACTAAGAGCACCTAATAAAATTGCACTAGCATTAGGATTCTTTATCTTTGGTACTGTCTATGCTTGTTTAGGTGATTTCTATATTTATCAAAGAGCATTCTTTATTACTGCATTATTTTTAACAATGCTTGGAGATGTTGCATTATTATTTTCCTTTAAGACGGGTGCACATTTCTTTATGGCCGGTAATATTTCATTCGCTGCTTTTAATATTACCATCCTTACTTCTCTTGGAATTGGTATTAATAAACTTTGGTTTGTTATTCCTGTAGCGGTAGCATTATTTTCTATTTATCCAATTTTGCATAAGGTTTATCCTAAAGCATTTAATTTTGGTAAAGACACCGCGAACATATATATGTATATGTCTACTATCGTTACTAGCGGCACTATTGGTATTGCCGTAACTTCTTTTATTCCCGATTTAAGAATTTATGGTATTGGTTTTATCTTATTTATGCTCAGTGATTTTGATATCATTATTCATAAATTTGTTCTACCTAAGAACAAGTGGGTACATCGTTTAAATAGTGCTTTATATTTCACCGGGTTATTAATGATTGTACTTAATGTAG
Source organism: Bacilli bacterium (assembly GCA_045615605.1). Lineage (GTDB taxonomy): Bacteria > Bacillota_I > Bacilli_A > RFN20 > CAG-826 > UB1719. Next base: position 9,701 of record JAZLFE010000026.1, read on the forward strand.
CAATGCTCGCTAATATCGCCTAATTAATTTGTAATTTATTCATTAATAGAAGTAGAATGTTTTAAGTATGGATAATGTTTTAGAAGTTAATAATTTAAATAAGCATTACGAAAAGTTTTCTTTAAAGAACGTAACTTTCACTGTTCCTAAAGGAAGCATTACTGGTTTTATTGGCGTTAATGGAGCGGGTAAGACTACTACACTAAAATCAATCATGAATTTACTTCATTATGATTCAGGAACGGTTAATATTTTTGGTTTAGACATGAAAGAGCATGAACTCGATATTAAACAAGATATCGCTTTCTCTTTAAGCGAGATTAATTATTATCCTACCGTAACGTTAGAGAAGTTAAGTAAAGTTACTAGTAAATTCTATAAGAATTTCTCACAAGAAACATTTAATAGTTTATGTAAGAGATGGAATCTAGATTTAACTAAAAAATTAGAACAATTATCTAGTGGCATGAAGGTTAAATATTCTTTAGCGATGGCATTATCTCATAAGGCTAAATTATTAATTTTAGATGAACCTACTAGTGGGCTAGATCCAGTCGCAAGAGGTGAGATAACTGATTTATTTATTGATTTAGTTAAAGACCATGAAATTGCGATTTTATTCTCTACTCATATTACAAGTGACCTAGATAAATGCGCTGATCATATTGTCTATATTCATAATGGTGAAATTAAGTTCACTGGTAAGAAAGATGATTTAATAAATAAATATGTTTTACTTAGAGTGGAACCAAATAAATTAACTGATGAACTTAAGAAGAAATTTATTTCTTCTAAAGAACAATTAGGTCAAATTATTGGACTAATTAAAAAAGAAGATGCGGTTGAAGAAGAAGGAATTAAAATTCTCACTCCTTCTATTGAAGATATTATGCAATATAGCGAAATAGGAGATAATTATGAAAAAATTACTTTATAAAGAATTTATTCTCGCAGTTCATCCTATTTGTTATGTATTTCTTTTTGTCTTTCCGTTATTAATGTTAATTCCTTCTTATCCTTTATTTGTTGGTACTATCTATATTATTCCCATATTTTCATTCTTATTTTTAGGCGCTAAAAAGGGAGTACAAAGTAATGACTTATTTTATACTGCTTTACTTCCTATAAGAAAAAAGGAAATAGTAAAAGCTAGAATGCTTACGATAACTGTAATGGAAACGATTACTTTAAGTTTAATGGGCATTTTATCTCCAATTAAAATATTAGTTGATAATAATATGGATCAAAGCCATAATCCATTCTCTGATGAAGGAATTGTTTCTGGTTTTGCTTTTGTTATTATTGGTTATGCAATTGTTAATGCGTTTTATTTCTTAATGTTTTATAAGAAAGGTAGAAGTATTTTAGCTCCTACTTTAATTAGCGTAATTTTTTATGCTATTTATATGATGCTATTTACCACTATCTTACCAGCTGTTGATGTAGAACAAGGTGGTGTGCCTTTAGCACCAGGCTTCTATAATGCTTTTGTCGCAATTGATGCTAAATATCAATTAATTTACTTATTTGTCGGTATATTAATCTTTTTTGTCTCTAATTACGTTATTTATCGTTTAGCTAGCAAACGTTTAGAAAACGCTGATTTATAAATATAATTTATTTTTATTAATAATTTTTTTAATTTTGTTTATTATATCAAAACATTTTGCGGTTGAGAGTTTAAATTTTTTCGCAATATCTAATAAATCCTTTTCTTTAGGGTTACCAATACCATTAACTGTCATTTCGTGTTCAGCCTTATTAGGAAGAGAAGTAATATCATAAAAAGGAGAAAGACGATAACTTTTTATTGATTCATCGTATAGAAATGAAAAATTTTTCCCATGATCATCTTTATTTTTGTATAAAACATTAAAGCACATTCTTTTATAAGCTTCATATAATTCCTTTTTATCTAAGCATATATTATTTATCACTTGAAATAAGTGAGAATAATCAAGATTAGGTATTCGATGAGACGTTTCAAGTAGTGCAGATAATGAAATCATATGAATTTTATTATCATTATTACGGTCAAATCTTTTTGCTGCAAAATATCCTGTATTAATCTTAGATTTGAACAATTTACATTCATTTATATTAATTCCACATTTCTTAGCTAATTGATTCGCGTTGTATTCTTTTTCTCCAATATTTTTACAGTCCATATGGCAAGGGAATTTAATAATCCATTCCTCACTTTTAGTCTTTATATGAGCTTTAGGTCTAGATCCGCTACTTGATCCGCCAAGATGATACATTTTATCTACATCAATATTATCTAATTCATCATTGAATATTTTGTTAGATTTAATCGCTAATTCATCGATATCGTAATCAAAATCTTTATTATCTATACTATAGTTCGGATCGTACTCTAATGCACCTAATCCGTTTTTACTAATAATTGATAATTTTTGTAATGGGGTAAGCTTATCAAAATTAATACCTTGTTTATGTAATTTTCTTCTTAATAAAAGCTCTCCCCATCCTTCAGGAAGTGAATCATTAAAAACGCCATATAAACCGTTAAAAATTGATTTATTATTTATATAAATTTTTTCATTTAAAGGTAAAGATAAAGGAGAGATAGAAAATCCGTTATTTATCCATTCTTTATCATACTGAAAGGCTATTTGATTATTTTTTAGCTGTATTAAATATCCTATTATTTTATTGTGGTACTTAACTGTTAATTTATTTATTTCCTTAATATTCATATTAATAATCCTTTAAATTAGTAATATTTTCTCTACTAAATAATAACGTAAATTCTTCTAAAGCATTTAAAGCGTTAGCTATCTTTAATAAAGAGGTAAAAGATATTTCCCCACTGGCTTCAAATCTTCGAATTGAACCATAGCTTACACCTGATCTTATCGCTAGTTTTTGTTGAGTAATTTTCAATTCTTTTCTTCTTTCTTTTACTCTATTTACTAAATCACATAATACTTTTTGTTCAGTAAGAGTATTAGTAAATTCACTTATATCAAATTTGTTTTCCATATTGTTAATATATTAGCATTTTTCAATAAAATTTACAAATAATTGTTAATATATTATCGATTAATTTTATATTTAATTAAATATTGCTTTTACTCAATGAGTAAAACTAGTAAAATAATTTTTTGTTGAGAGGTTTATTTATGAATAATGTAAGAGATCCTAAAATGAAAAGAATCACTAATAAGAAATTAGCGGATGCTTTTATTAAGGAACAAATTAAAGCCATTAAGAAACAAGTAGGTAATAAGAAAGTCTTATTAGCCTTATCTGGTGGAGTAGATTCTAGTGTATGCGCTGCTTTATTAATTAAAGCCATCGGAAGAAATTTGGTCTCCGTTCACGTTAACCATGGTCTACTTCGTTTAGGAGAACCTGAACAAGTTATTAAAGTCTTCAAGACTAACATGAAGGCAAATTTAATTTATGTTGACGCTAGTAAAGAATTCTTAAATAAACTTAAAGGTGTTACTGATCCTGAAGCTAAAAGAAAGATTATTGGTAAAGTCTTTATCGATGTATTCGCTCGTGAAGCAAAGAAGCTTAAGAACATTTCTTATTTAGCTCAAGGTACTATATATCCTGATATCTTAGAGTCTAAAGGTGTTAAGGCTCACCACAATGTTGGTGGTCTACCAAAAGAACTTAACTTTGAACTTGTTGAACCAGTTAAATATTTATTTAAAGATGAAGTACGTCAAGTTGGCTTAGCCCTTGGTCTACCTCATGACATGGTATATCGTCAACCATTCCCAGGACCTGGACTTGGTGTTAGATGTACCGGAGCGATTACTCTTGATAGATTAAGCGCTCTTAAGGAAAGTGATTTAATCTTAAGAGAAGAATTTAAGAAAGCCAAACTTGATCAAAAAGTATGGCAATATTTTGTTGTGGTACCTGATATTAAATCTACTGGTGTTAAAGATGGCAAGAGATTATTTGGTTATGTCGCAGTTATAAGAGCGATTAATACTAAAGATGCTATGAGTGCCACTATTGAAGAATTACCATATGCATTCTTAAAGAAAGTTACTAATAGAATATTAAAAGAAGTTAAAGGCGTTAATCGTGTTTGTTATGATATCACTCCAAAACCAATCGGAACGATTGAGTGGGAATGATTTTATAAATTAATTTTCTAAAATTGTTTAGATTACTCTGTGATTTTTTTAGTTGGATTTCTCCAATCAATTCCTATTTGATAAAACTTCATATCTTTTTTATTTATCTTATAAACATTGCTTAAGTAAGATGCTATTTTTGGATCTAGCATTCGGCTATGCATCCCAACATATTTAAAATCTTCGTAGCTATATGCATTTATTAAGAATTTATATCCTTTATGTCCGCCTTGATTCAATAGTCTAGAAATGATATAAACTTTATTTTTTTCTAAATCTAATTTATTGAAATTTGTATCCCAGAAATATGGTTTGAGCTCTTTAGGCATTTTAATGCGCTTAAGCGATAAAGAATAAAGCTGATCCATTGTTAAACCTAATGTATCAGCAATGGCTTTAATAGTTTTACCACTACACTGTTCAACAGTTCTTTCCCCGCGATTGAGTTCATTAATAGCAGTATATGATATTCCGCTTTTCTTTGCTAAAGCATAAGCACTCATATTTTTGTTTTTTAATACATCTTTAAACATATTAAAATTATAACTCTATAGAGTTATATTATTTAACATAAATTTTTAATTATTTTTATTTAATTAACTCACTAGTTAATAACTCACTAGTTAATAATTTGTTTAGCTATTCAATTTTAACTATATAATTAATTACGTAATGAACGTTTACGATTTTGATAAGACTATATGTAAAGATGATACCGAGAATGATTTCTTTTATTATGAATTATTTCATCATCCAATAAATCTACTTAGAATTCCTTATTTTATAATCGCTGATATCTCTTATCGTCTTAAATTAATTACTGAAGAAGAATGGAGACATCGTATTTATTTAACTTTAAAGAATTTAAAAGATATTGATAGTGAAGTAATTAAATTCTGGAAGAAACGTAAGAAGAAATTATTAGACTGGTATAAAAGACAACAAAAAGAAGATGATGTTATTATAAGCGCGACCCCTAGATTTCTTATTGAACCTATTTTAATCGCCATGAATATTAAGCATTACATCGTAAGTGAATTTGATGTTAAGTCTCGTCGCTTTATCGGTAAGATAAATGCAGGAGAAGAGAAACTACGTCATTATCTTAATGAATATAAAGATAAAGAGATTGATAATTTCTACACTGATTCAATGCGCGATCTTCCTTTATTAATGAAAGCGAAAAACGCTTTTATTATTAATAAAAAATATCAAATTGTTCCTTTTAATAACAAGAACTAAAGATATAAAAAAAGACTCCCTAATTGCTTAGAGAGTCTTTTATTTAATAAATTAATCTTAGCGATTAAAATACGCCTTGCGCCATCATCGCATCAGCGACTTTTTGGAATCCAGCAAGGTTTGCGCCTGCGACTAAGTTATAGCCAAAACCATATTTCTTAGCAGCAGCAACAGATGCGTTATAGATGTTGACCATAATACGGTGTAATTTCTCATCAACTTCTTCCGCAGTCCATTGTAATCTTTCACTATTTTGAGACATTTCAAGAGCAGATACGCTAACACCACCAGCATTAACAGCTTTAGATGGAGCAACGACCATGTTCTTTTGTGATAATAAATATTGAAGAGCATCGTTAGTGGTTGGCATGTTAGCAACTTCAACATAGTATTTAACTTTGTTCTTAACGATTAATTTAGCGCTATCCATCTTAACATCGTTTTGAGTTGCTGCAGGCATAATAACATCTGCCTTAACACCCCAAGGTTTTTGATTTGGGAAGAATTTAACGCCAGGGAATTTATCAGCGTAGTCTTTAACTCTGTTACGACCGCTGCTTCTCATGGTTAATAAGTATTCAACTTTTTCATCAGTAGTGACACCTTTTGAATCATAGATGTAGCCATCTGGTCCTGAAAGAGTAACAACTTTTGCACCAAGTTCTTTAGCCTTTTTACAAATACCCCAAGCAACGTTACCAAAACCAGAGATTGCAATGGTGCAACCTTTAATAGATTTCTTATCGTGCTTTAAGACTTCTTGTAAGTAATAAACAGCGCCATAACCAGTAGCTTCTGGTCTATTTAAAGAACCACCATAGCTTAATCCTTTACCAGTTAAAACACCGTTTTGCCAAACTGCTTTAAGTTTACGGTATTCACCGAAGAGATAACCAATTTCTCTTCCGCCAACGCCCATATCACCTGCAGGTACGTCAACATCGGGTCCGATGTAACGATTAAGTTCTTGCATGTAAGCTTGGCAGAATCTCATGATTTCTGCATCAGATTTACCAGCGGGATCAAAGTCCGCTCCACCTTTACCGCCACCAATTGGTAGACCAGTAAGAGAGTTCTTAAAGATTTGTTCAAATCCTAAGAATTTAATAATTCCTGGATAAACATTTGGTTGGAATCTTAAACCACCTTTGTATGGGCCTAAGGCACCATTAAATTGACAACGATAGCCTGTGTTAGTGTGGTATTTTCCTTTATCATCCATCCAGGTGACTCTAAAGGTAAACATTCTTTCTGGTTCCACTAAACGATTGAGCAAATCAACCTTCTCATATTCTGGGTGTTGATCAACAATCGGGGAAATGCTAGAAAGCACCTCTTCTACCGTTTGACAAAATTCCGGTTCATGAGCGTGTTTTTTCTTCACGTTCTCAATAACCGATTTTACATATTTGTTCATTTATATGTATCTCCTTTAGTATTCATTATATTACTAATTAACAAATTTTACTTCATTTTCTTATTAAAAATAAAAATCAACAAAAACTATATTTTTGTCTATTGTTTAATACTTATAAAGTATTATAATTTTATATAGAAATTAGGAGGGTACTATTAAGTACTAATATAAAAAATGGCTTATAACGGATTTGGCATCGATGAATATTTAGATGCAGACAAAGTAATTAAAGAACTAGATGAATTGATTAAAAAACCAATTTATTCAGTTAAAGAGGATGCTTTAAAGAATTATGTAAATAATTATTTTGAGGCTAAATGTAAGAAAAGTAAGGAATTAATTGAAAAGGCTAAAACAGTTATTCCAGGCGGAGTTCAACATAACTTAGCCTTTAACTATCCATTCCCAATCGTTATCACTAAAGCAAAAGGCGCTAAGTTATACGATATCGACGGTAATGAATATTATGATTTATTACAAGCAGGTGGTCCTACTATCTTAGGAAGTAACGATGATGTAGTTAAAGAGAAAGTTATTGAATTACTCAATACTTGTGGTCCTTCAACTGGTTTATTCCATGAATATGAATATAAACTCGCTCAAAAGATTAAAGAATGTGTTCCTAGCGTTGAGAAATTTAGAATGTTAGGTTCTGGTACTGAAGCGTGTATGTGCGCTCTACGTATCGCTAGACTTAAAACTGGTCATAAGAATGTATTAAAGATGGGTGGAGCCTATCACGGTTGGTCTGATCAAATGGCTTATGGTATGAGAATACCAGGTACTAAATGGATTAAATCTGAAGGTATTCCTAGATTCGTCTTTAAACACACTGATGAATTCTTCCCAGGTGATTTAAAAGATTTAGAAAGAAAATTACGTAAGAATAGACTTAAAGGCGGTACCGCTGCAGTTTATATTGAACCAATTGGCCCTGAAAGTGGAACTCGTCCAGTCACTAAAGAATTTGTTAAAGGATGCGAAAGATTAGCTCATAAATATGGTGCATTATTAGTTTGTGATGAAGTCGTTAGTGGCTTCCGTATTGGACTTGGTGGTGCGCAAGCATATTATGGTATTAATCCTGATTTAACTATATTTGGAAAGATTATCGCAGGTGGATACCCTGGCGCAGGTGGCGTCGGCGGACACGCTGATTGTATGGCACACTTAGGCGCAGGCTTAGACTCTTCAGGTAAGAAGATTAAGAAGGCTCTTTGTGGTGGAACTATGGCTGCAACTCCAATTAGCTGTGTTGCGGGTTATACTGCAATTTGCGAAATTCAAAAGAGAAACGCCTGTGAAGTCGCTGGTAGAATGGGTGACCGTTTAACTAAAGGATTACAAGCATTAATTAAGAAATATAATTTACCATTTGTCGCATTTAATATTGGTAGTGTCTGTCACCTTGATAGTGTTGGTACTATGCACTTTGCGATTAACTGGAAGAAACTTTGGACCTTGCCTCACGTCTTAAAAGAGACTAGTAAACGCCAAAAACAAATGGAACATATGGGCGCTGCTTATATGGCCGAAGGACTTGTTACTTTAGCAGGCTCTCGTTTATACACTTCCGCTGCTTATACTGAAGAGATGATTGATGATGTATTAGCAAGATTTGAAAGAGTATT
>JAZLFE010000027.1:0-14285 GCA_045615605.1 Bacilli bacterium
TACTTTTACCGGTCTTAAGAGTGTTATACATGTTCTCCATGGTATCGAAAGTTTCATAGATTACCTTAACTTTTTTATTTAATCTATTTGACTCTTCTTGTTCAAATTTTTCTATTAATCCATCAGCGATATAATCTTCACTATTTAAGACTCTTAAATAAGTAACATTAGGATCATTACTAGAACAAGAAAATAAAGTAGGAGACACTAATAATAAAGAAGGGAAGAGTAAAAATAGTTTCTTAATGGACATGTCTAATTCTCCTAAGTCTTCTTTTTACTGCTGATTTCTTTGCTAAACGATTTTGACGAATAGTAACAATAATTACGGCTAATACAATAATTAAGAATATTATGGTTGTTAACGCTCTCATTGCAGGAGGAATAGGACCTTTTTTTATCTTAGCCTGGACTAATGTAGATAAAGTTTCAATTGATTTATCTCCGCTTAATAAACCAGGTCCTCTTAAAAAAGCTGTAACAATAAAGTCATCAAGCGATAAAGTCATTGATAATAAGAATCCTGATAATATACCAGGAACAATCTGAGGTATAACAGATTTAAATAAAGCTTTTCTAGGAGTGCATCCTAAATCCATCGCTGCTTCGTATAAATTAGGATCCATTTGTTGTAACTTAGGCTTAATGGATAAATAGACAAAAGGAAGTGATAAACATACGTGACCGATTAATAAAGTATAGAAAGAAAAAATAGAAGAACGGAATATATAAGTTCCTAGGAAGACAAACATAACCGTTAAAGATAAAGCCATAACAATTTCCGCATTTACTACTGGGATTTGAGTAACTGCTTCAATTGCTCTTTTACTTCTCTTTTTAGAATAAAAAGTACCTATCGCTCCTAAAGTACCTAATACAATAGAGACTACGCTAGAGATAACAGCAATAATAATTGTGTTACCTAAAGCAGTCATAATTTCTTTATCATGGAATAATTCAGGGAATAAATCTAAAGAGAAGCCAGTCCATACACCTACGTTTTCGGATTTAGTAAAAGAGAACGCTACTAAAAGTAGAATCGGTAAATACATGATAAAAAGAATCAAGTAAATATAAATATTCGCAAATATTTTCTTTACCATGTTCCACCTCTTACTTCACTTTCGTGGGAGAATTTACGAGTCACTAACATAGATAAGAAAATAATAATTAACATAATTAATGCTAAGAAAGATCCAGTGTTCCATTGAGAGTTAGAGAACGAAATATAAATAGAATTACCAAATAAAGTAATCTTTCCTTCACTTAAAGTATCTGAGATAACATAACTACTCATAGTAGGCATAAATACCATCGTAGCTGCGCTTATTACTCCAGGAAGAGATTGAGGAACAATATTCTTAAAGAATACTTGAGATGGTTTAGCGCCTAAATCGCTTGCCGCTTCAATTTGAGAATAATCTAATTTAAGCATCGTAGTATATAAAGGCAAGATAGTGAAAGGTAGAAAATTATATACCATACCAATAAGAGTTGCTAAATATGGAGTTCTACCACCATTAACGCCTAACCAAGTTAATAAATCACGAGTAGCGCCTGTTCTTAAAACAAAGTTAATCCACATTGGCATGATAAATAAAGTAATTAATACTGCATTACGGTTATAACGTTTATTCGCCAAGAAATACGCTAATGGATAAGAAATTAATAAACATAAAATAGTAGTCTGTAAAGCAATAAAGACAGAATTAATTAAAATTTGGATCTTCGTAGAAGAACTAAAGAAATCTACTAAAGCATCAAAAGAAAAGAATCCTTGAGAGTTAGTGAAGGCGTAAAAGATAATTAATAAAATCGGTAGAACAATAAACAAAACTAAAAAGACCGCATAGGGTATACAAAGGTATTTTCTTTGGAACCTAAGCGTTCTCTTCATATTTACTTATATCTTCCTTTAAGCGTAAATTAATATCTTCTTTCTTAACGATAATAGAGACTATATCATTAACATTCCAAGAATCTCGCGTATCTAAAACATAGTCTTCTTCAGATGCGCTTCTTACTAAGACTTGATAATAATCACCTTTCCAAATGGAATTAATAACAACTCCATGAACTTCACTAGCAGATATATCATCACTTAATTCAATTTTCTTAATATCGATTTCAACCGCAACTGGAGCATCAGTTAAGTTATATCTAACTCCATTTTTAATTAAGTAGCCTTCGCTATCAATCTCGCTACCATGAAGTAATTTAGTTAAATCACATTCAAATTCGTCTTCGGTCATACAAACTTTATTATCTTTAGTAATATAAGCATCATAGAAAGCATTAATGTTATATTGCTTCTTCATGATTTGAATATTTTGTGGATCAATTTTAATTGATACGTGAGAGTCTACTTTTAAATCACGAGTATCACGAGCTTGTAATTCAGACTTACCTACTAAAACTGTGTATTCATAATGAACGCCTTTAAAGATTTTACTTTTTATCGTTCCAGTTAAATTAGTGGTTCTAGGACCAAGCAAGATAACATCTTCTGGTCTAACCACAACATCAACGTTTTCGTTAATTTCAAAATCATCCACGCAATCCCAAGTCCAGTTAAGGAAGCGGACTCTTTTAGTATCAACCATAGTTGCGCTATAAATATTTGATTCACCAATAAAGTCAGCGACGAAAGCATTTTTAGGTTCATTATATATTTGAGTAGGAGTACCAATTTGTTGGACTACTCCACCTTTCATAACAATAATAGTATCACTCATAGTAAGCGCTTCTTCTTGATCATGAGTGACATAGATAAAAGTAATACCAAGTTTACGATGCATCTCTTTTAATTCAAGTTGCATTTCTTTTCTCATCTTAAGATCAAGCGCTCCAAGAGGCTCATCAAGTAAAAGAATTTCTGGTTCATTAACAATAGCGCGCGCAATCGCGACTCTTTGTTGTTGACCACCAGATAAAGTATCAATAGAACGATCTTCAAGATCTTCTAAATCCACAATCTTAAGTGCCTTAGCAACTTTTTGATCTATTACCTCAGGAGATAATTTTTTTACGATTTCTACTTCTTTAGTTAAAGTAGGATTTTTAGAAAATAAATTTTTAATAAAAGAAGAAAATTTTATTTCTTTACGTTTCTTTAAATAATCTAAAAAATTAATTTTTTTATTAACTTTAGTTATATTACGTTTTAGCTTAAGCCCAAAGGCGACATTATCATAAACATCTAAATGAGGGAATAAAGCATAACGTTGGAAGACAGTATTAATTGGTCTTTTATAAGGAGGTAAGTTCGTAACATCTTTTCCGTTTAGTAAAACTCTCCCTTTAGTAGGAATTTCAAATCCTGATATCATTCTTAAAGTAGTAGTCTTACCACAACCACTAGGACCAAGAAAAGTAACAAACTCTCCCTTACGAATTGATAGATTAAAATCGTCAACGATAAGACTATTACCAAAAGACTTATTTAAATGCTCTAAATTAATGATGTAATTATCTTCCATATTTTTATCGTAGATATATCTACGAAAAAAAATATATATTAAAAAAATAAAAATACTACAATTTTTTTCACTATTTTTTTAATTTAATTTTATCGGGTTAATCTATTGATTACTTTATTAGCGTTTTGATAAATCTTTTTTATATCTTCTTTTAGATAAAATTTATTCTTATAATATAGGATTCTTCCATCAATCATAGTAAGTAAAATATTAGACTTATTTAGTGAGTACACTAAGTTATTAATTATATTAATATTTGGTTGCATATTTGGAGCGTGCAAATCAATCATAATTAAGTCCGCTAAATTGCCTTCTTTTAAGGTATCGCATTTCTTTAAGTTCATAGCATGAGCATTATTAATAGTAGCCATCTTAAGAACATCAATTTCTTTAAGAGAACACGGATCATTTTCGCGATATTTACTTAATAAAGTAAGTGTTTGCATTTCTTTAATCATATCTAACGCATTGTTACTTGCCGCACCATCAGTACCAATCCCGACATTAATTTTGTTTTTTGTTAATTCTTTAATAGGAGCGATACCACTACATAATTTTAAATTAGAGGTAGGACAAGATATCACTGAGATATTTTTCTCTTTTAATATCTTAATATCATTTTTTGATAAATGAACACCATGGAAAATCGCACCACCATTATCAAATATACCGAGTTTATTTAAATACTCAACTGGAGTTAAATGAGATATTTTCTTTCTATTATTAACTTCATTAATAGTTTCTGCACAATGAGTGTATAAAGGCGCTTTAAGTGTTTTAGCGACTTTACTCACCATTCTTAAATCTTTTTCACTCATCGTATAGTCAGCATGAAATCCTAATTCCATCGTGACTAATCCATTATAGTGATTTAACTCATAATCTTTTTTAATTTCGTTAATACTACTATTTCTTGGAATTAAAACAATCGCGGTTCTCATTCCGATATCTTCACTCGCCTTTTTAATTTCATTAATGTTATAGTACATATCAAAATTAGCGGTTATACCGCTTTGAATATATTCTAGATACGCTAATTTTGATAAATGATAAACATCATTCTTTTTTAATTTAGCTTCACGAGGAAAAACAATTTTATTTAACCAATCATTAAGTTCAAATCCTTCTGCTGTACCACGAAGAAACACCATCGCAGAATGCGCGTGCGCGTTTTTAAATCCGGGCATTATTAAATTATTATCGCAGTCGATTATCTTATCGGCTTTCACATTTATTTTTTTAGCGATTCTAGCGATTTTATTTCCTTCGACAAGTATTTCCCCAGGGATTACCTTATCGTTTCTTTGAGTTAATATTTGAGCGTTTTTAAATAATATTTTCATGATTGCTTATTCGTCTTTTAATTGCTTCTCATCAATCTTACCTACTAAAGTTTTAGGAAGTGATTTCATATAAATAATTTTTTTAGGTAAAGCATAAACAGAGAATTTATTTTGAATATATTCTTTAAGTTCTGTGTCATAATTCTTTTCTTTACATTTTTTATTTAATACTACGTATAAGGAAATCATACTACCATGATTTTGATCATGGACTTCTTTCGCGCAACATTCATAAACAAACGGAAGTTTAGTAATTTCGTTTTCTATTTCAGTTGGGAAGATATTAATTCCATTAACCTTAATAATTCTCTTTAAGCGTTGAACAAAATAAACATATCCATCTTTATCAACTTTTCCATAGTCTCCGGTCTTAACCCATTTGACTCCGTTTTTATCAGTAAAGAAAGGATTAGAAATCTTTTCTTCAAAGCGATAACCGTTCATTAAAGTATCACCATGAACATAAAGTTCACCATATGTATTAGGCTTTAATTCTTTACCTTTATTAAACGCTTTTATCTCGGTAAATGGAATGGCTCTACCTACAGTACCCGCACGATGATGTGAATGAGTGTTAACGGTACAAACCGTAACAGTTTCAGTTAATCCATAACCAACATACATTCTCGCTCTCGCCTTACCCTCTTTCATACGATCATTAAAACGTTTTACTAAAGACTCAGGAACAAAGTCACCACCTGCAAAAGCGTTTTGTATCTTAGATACAGTACGACCATGAAATTTCTTATTTCGTAATAAAGCTTCAAATAATATTGGGACACCAATAATAGTTTGTAATAATCCTCTTTGACAATAACTTATTGTCTTCTTAGTAGAGAATTTAGGCATTAAAACATCATAAGCGCCAAATATTAAAGAAGCGTGAACGCCTAAACAAAGTCCAAATCCATGGAACATCGGTAAGACCGATAACATACCTTGATGACGAGATTCCTTAACGTCTAATATTTCAAGACCTGAAACCGCAATTGCATTAATTGAAAAACTAGATAACGCAATTGTTTTAGGATAGCCCGTTGTACCACCGCTATGAAGATAAAAACTATCTTTTTTATAATCGTGATCATGATATTTATAGGTCTTAACTGTACATAAACGATGAGCGTAAGGCGCTTTAATTCTATGTTTTATCTTCGCACGATAAGCGATTCTTAAGAAGATTGATATTTCATCAACTGGAGATACTGCGTATACTTTGACTCCATGTTTTTTTACATCACGTAAGTTAGGAACATTCGCATCTAAAGTAAATAAAACTTTAGACTTAGTTTTTTCAAGTATTCCGATTAATTGTTCTTCCTTCATTAAAGGATGGACTAAATTAGCGATCGCTCCAATTTGGTTTATAGCATAAAATAGATAAACCGCCATTGGAACATTAGGTAACATAACGGTAATTACATCATCTTTTTTGTAACCTAACTGATCAAGACTATAAGCTAAAGCATTTACTTTATGTAATACATGACGATAAGAAAATCTTATGTCTTGATATATTAATGCTGTTCTAGTTGGATATATTTTCGCACATTGAGCAAACGCTTCATAAACCGTTTGGTTTTTGTCTAATTTCATATTTTTCATCTAATAAATAATAGCAAAAATTAATATTAGTTTCTATAAGAAAAAATTTAGAAATTAATTGATAAAAGAATTAAAGAAATTAAAACAATAACGTTTAACAAGACTAAAGATAAAAAGTTTAACCATAGGGAGAAGGCTAAAGGAGATATTTTAGGACGAACATAACTAATTGTTCCGTCATCATTTTTATTTTCAATTAATTTATCCCATTCCTTAAGTTTAGGATTAACCGCTAATAGAAAATTAAAAGCCGTAATTAAGAAACATAATCCTGCGAGTATCTTATAGGAGAAATGATTAAATACATTAGTAAGATAAAACACTCCAAGCATACCGCTAGTAAATAAAGTAAAGGCAATTGCTAAAGTAGAATATAGTTTAAATTGTTTTAATAAATTAGGACGAATGAAGAATAATATTAAATCAACTAACGCATTAGCGATTAATAAAAACGCTATTATAACAGCATAAGCAATATTACTAGCGCCAGTAAAACTAGTAGAAAATACAAGTGGTGAAGCAACAAGTAAAGCGAACATAAAAATTAAAAATAAGCGGAAATAAGAAACAACCGTAACATTCTTTTGGTAATTAAGTTCAAAAGGAAAACGATTTCTAAAAGAAAAAGTTTGTTTTTCATTAATAAAATAGGTAGATCTACCGAATAAAATAAATAAAATAAAAATGATTGCAATCGCTACTAAAATAATGGTGGGAATTAAATAACTAGGCATACTTTTTCACTAACTTATTGTAACGAGATTTAATATCTTTATCTTTAAATAAATAAGATCCCGTAACTAAAATATTCGCTCCGGCTTTAATACATAATGGTCCAGTAATTTCGTTTACACCACCATCAACCTCAATCAAGGTTTTAAGATTATTTAACTTAATATAATCAGAACATCTTCTTATTCTATCTAAAGATGCATCAATAAATTTTTGACTACCCGCTCCTGGTTCAACTGACATGATTAAAACTACATCGACTAATTGAAGGAAAGGCAAAGCCTTTTCAATTAGTGTTGTAGGCTTAAATGAAATGCCTACTTTAACTCCTAATTTTTTTATTGCATTAACGCAATCATATCGAAGTTCATTACTTTTAAACGCTTCATAATGGAAAGTGATAATATCCGCACCAAGTTTAGCGAATTCTTTCGCCATTTTATAAGGATTCATCGTCATTAAGTGAACATCGTTATTTACTTTATGTAATTTCACTACCTTCTTAAAATCTTCATAGTTAAATGAAGTATGACCAATAAATTTTTTATCCATGACATCGAAGTGAATATATTTTGCTCCAAGCTTTACTACTTGATTAATTGCTGTCTTAAAATCTTCTTTTTTAACTGCTAATAAAGATGGAGATAAATATATCTTCTTCATATTAATCCTCTCTAAAGCCTAAAAGTTTTTCAAAGAAAGAACGATGAGGAAGGATCTTTTTCTTATTAGTAAGAATATTTAAAAGATCGTTTTTCATCGCTTTCGCGCTTTGATATCGATCACCTGGATTTTTCATTGTCGCTTTTAGAATAACATTTTCTATGCTCTTTGGTAAGTCATTAACAAACTCACTTGGATGCGGCATATTCTCATTAACCTGGCTAACCGCTACATCAAGAGGATTATTATTTAAGAAAGGTAAGCGACGAGTAACGAGTTCAAAAAAAGTTATTCCTAAAGAATAAATATCCGCTAATTTTGTTACATTATTACCTTCGCATATTTCAGGAGCAAGGTAATGAACACTACCAACTAAAGCTGTGTCTTCTTTAGTTTTATTAGTTAAATCAAGAGCGATACCAAAATCGCCTAATTTAATGGTCCCATCAAATAAACAATAAATATTATCCGGTTTAATATCGCGATGAATGATGCCTCTTAAATGGATATAGTTTAAAACATCACACATCTGTAACATCATGTCACAAATATCTGCTAAAGGAAGTTTACTATTTAATTTAAGTTTCTCACCTAAAGTCTGCCCTTTAATTAATTCAAAAACGATATAAGGGCGGCTTTCAAATACTCCTGATTCATAGACTTTAATAATATTAGGATGAGCGAGTCTAACGGCAATTTTTGCCTCTCGCATAAAGCGATTAATATTAACTTCATCTTTAGTTAATGGTTCTAAAAGAAATTTAACCGCACAACTTTTTTTATTATCTAAATTAATGGCTTCATAAACTTCCGCCATTCCTCCTTGAGCGATTCTACTTACTAGACGATAACGATTATTAATCTTTTCTCCAATCTTAATCATGCTTCTCTCCTTTTAAAGAAACATACTGATATATTATCGTTACCACCGTTTCTATTCGCTGCGTTTATTAATTCTTTTACGGTTAAATTAGAGGATAAACCTTTAGAGATTATTTGACTAATCTCTTCTTCTTTAACGTTATTAAATAGACCATCGCTACAAATAAGTAATGGTTCGTTATGATAACGGATTGTTTTTGAATTAAGCGAGATAGAAGGGAAAATCCCTAACGCATTCATTAAAACGTTTTTATCTTCTCTTTTCTCCGCTTCATCTTCACTAATTTGACCAGAACGTTTTAAATAATCAACTAGACTTTGGTCTTCGCTTAATCGCTCTAATTTATTATCCTTATATATATAAGCTCTTGAATCTCCAGTATTTAAAACAATAATTTTTTTCTTATGAATAAGTAAGGCTACTAAAGTAGTGCCCATTCCTTTACATTCTTTATATTTTTCGCTTGTATCATAGATTACTTTGTTCGCTTTTAAAATAATCTCTTGTAACCACATTTTTAAAACAAAAGTAGTAAAGAATCCTCTAGGAAATTTTTTAAATTCTTCTTCAATTACATCAAGCGCTAATTTAGATGCATAATCCCCTTTCTTATGACCACCCATTCCATCCGCAACTAACATTAAAATATCACCGTGATCATTCTTTAAAATGTTGGCTCTATCTTCATTAGCGAGTCTAATCTTGCCAACATCACTACTAAAATAATAATCGTTAATATAAGATTTATTCTTCATGTTCTACCTTCGCTCTTAATTGACCACATGCAGCGGATATATCACTACCAAATTCTTTTCTTATTTGCGCGTGCACTCCAAGTTTAGTTAACCAATCAAGGAATTCATGTACACGTGATTTATCACTACGTTTAAATTCGTTCTCTTTAACTTCGTTATAAGGAATTAAATTAACGTAAGCAAGTACTCCTTTAATTAATTTAGCAAGATTAACTGCGTCTTCATAAGAATCATTAATATTTTTAAGTAAGATATATTCAAAAGTAACTCTTCGATCAGCGATTTTAATATATTCTTTAGTCGCTTCAATTAATTCTTTAAGAGGATAACGTTTATTAATTTTCATTAATTTATTACGGGTTTCATCATTAGATGCGTGAAGAGAAATCGCTAAATTAATTTGGATTCCTTCTTTAGCGTATTCTCTTATCTTATCAGGTAGACCACAAGTAGATACAGTGATATGACGAGCGCCAATTTCAAAAGCTTTAGGATCATTTATGATTCTAATAAAACTCATTACATTATCGTAATTATCAAACGGTTCTCCAGTACCCATAACTACAATATGAGTAATCTTTTTTGGAGCGATTAATTTATTCGCTAAGAGTAATTCTCCGACCATTTCGCTAGTCTCTAAATTACGTTTTTTCTTAAGTAATCCAGAAGCGCAAAAAGCACAACCCATATTACATCCTACTTGGCTAGAGACACATAATACATTACCGTACCGATAAGGCATAATGACCGTCTCCACTAAATTAGAATCACTTAATTTAACTAAGAATTTAATTGTGCCATCACTACTTTCTTCTTTTTTAAATATAGTCGGTTCACATAAACAAAAATCCTTTTTAAGAGTTTCTCTAAAATCTTTAGAGATGTCACTCATCTCATCAAAATTCTTCACTCCTTTTAGATAAAGCCAGGTAAATAATTGAGTCGCTCTAAAAGGCTTTTGATGATAAGTATCAACAAGAAGTTTCTCTAATTGTTTAAGTGAATAATTATATAAATTAAGCATTACTTTTTCTTCTTATTAAAGTCCTTAAATACATTACCGGTATATACTTTCTCTTCGTCAGTTATATCTTCTTCACTTACTTCTTCATTTTCCATCTTAACTAAATTATCTTCACGAATGAATCGTGGATATTCTTTGTTAAAGTGTTCAAAGAAATGATGAGGATTATAATAGGTAAATAAAATATGTAAATTAATTGAAAATAATTTAAAAGTATCAATTAAATATTTAGTAATATTTACCTGTAAAGGATGATATTTTTCTTCTAAACATATTTCAATAGTAGCGTTCCAACTAGTCTGCTCTACTCCTTTATGAAAGATATAGGAGTTAGGTGCGTAGAACATAATCTCATCTTCATTTACTTCAAATAGTTTTGCTAGATTAGTAGTGTGTTCTTTAGAATAAGTTCCTACTACGTATTGATCAAGTCCATACACTTTAATTAAAATCATAAAAATCTCCTTTAATAGTCAAACGGATCAACGTTAACTAAAATATTAACTGATGCTTTATTTTGTAATGTAATTCTTAAATTTTCAATATATTTTCTTAGTTCATCATCCTTCTTATATTTAATAAGAATCTCACGTGAATAAGAATTATTAGAATAAGAAATATAAGGAGTCGAAGGTCCTAATATTGCTACATCTTTAAATGATAGGCGATTTAAATCTGCGGCGATTTTATAAGCAATATCATTGGCTAATTCTTCTTTTTTAGCCTTGATAGTAAGACTCATTAAATAAGTATAAGGAGGGTATTGTCTCATCTTTCTAATCTCCATTTCTTGATTAAAGAAAGCGTTATAGTCTTGTAACGCTGCTAACTTAATCGTATAGTTACTAGGCATATAAGTTTGAATAACAGCCTCTCCTTTCTTGTCGCTTCTTCCTGAGCGCCCAATTGCTTGAGTAATTAAAGTAAAAGTCTTTTCACTATTTCTAAAGCTAGGAAGAGATAAACCAATATCCGCTAAAACGATACCTACTAAAGTAACATTAGGAAAATCATGACCTTTTGCAATCATTTGAGTACCAATTAGAATATCCGCTTCTTGGTTTCTAAATTTCTCTAATACTTTAAATGTATTATTTTTAACTTTTGAGACGTCGCTATCAAGTCTAAGGGTACGAGCGTTAGGGAATAATTTATTAACTTCTTGTTCTACTCTTTCACTACCAAATCCTAAACGAGAAAAATATTTAGAATCACAATTAGGACAATTCTTAGGGAAAGATATTACATGTCCACAATGATGACATTTAAGCATATTATCTTCTTTATGATAGGTAAGAGGTATCTTACAATTCGGGCATTTAATAATCTCCCCGCATTCTCGACACATAATGGAAGTTGAATATCCTCTTCTATTAATTAATAGAATAACTTGTTCTTTATTAGTTAAACGTTCATTAATTTTATTCACTAATTCTTTAGAAAACATATAAGAACCAGGATATAAATTTTTCGCCTCAAGCATATTCACTATAAAAGTAGATGGTAAAGGTTGATCATTAATTCTTTTATTTAATTTAACATAGTTATAAACACCTTTAATCGCTCGAATACGAGTCTCAAGTAAAGGAGTAGCGCTACCTAAAATAACTAAAGATTTATTTACCTCAGCACGCATAAGCGCAATCTCGCGAGCGTGATAAAAGGGGAGATTATCTTGTTTATAAGATTCAACATGTTCTTCATCAATTACAATAAGTCCAATATTTTTTAAGGGAGCAAAGATTGCACTACGAGCACCAACTACTATCTTTGCCTCTCCTTTTGCGATTCTACGATATTCATCGTATTTTTCTCCTGGAGTAAGTTCACTATGAAGAATCGCTACATTATTTTTAAAGCGCTTAATGTAATAAGCAATCATCATATTAGTTAAAGAGATTTCTGGGACTAAGACTAATACATTACGGCCGCGTTTAATAATTTCTTCTGAAACGGATAAATATACTTCAGATTTTCCTGAACCAGTAACGCCTTCTAGAAGTGTTACATTATTCTTACTATTTAAAATTGAATTAACTGCGTTCTTTTGGTCACTTGTTAATGTCTTTTTAATCTCTTCATTATATTCTGGTAACTTAAGACGAGGAGTCTCTACTTTAATCTCTTTAATTTTATTAAGTTCAATTAATTTCTTAACGATTGATATAGATTTAATATCAGATTTTTTAACTTTATCGTTATCTTTTATTAAGCAAAGTACTTCTATTTGTTTATCCGTTAATCCTTCTTCATTTTTAGATACTAAGACTAAATATTTTTCGTAATGAATTTTAGGAGCCTTTAAACTTGAATATTTAGGCTTAATCGAAGGAGGTAACATAGTTTGAAGCACGCTAATTAAGGGACATAGATAATAATTAGATATCTCTTTTGCTAAAGATAATAGTTCATCATCTAATATAGGTGACTTATCTAATACTGCTTTAATATCATTTAAAATAAATCCTGATTCTTCTTCATATTCTTTTTTACTACGATTATCTTCTTTAACATTTAATACATAACCAATAACATCTTTATGATTAAAAGAGACTATAACTCTTACTCCCTTAGTTAATTTATCTTTAAAAGAATAACAATAAGTAAAAGGACGATTAAGTGCATTAGCGCTTCTTTCGATAAGCACTTCCGCTAATACCATATTAGCTCCTTATTTAATTCTCTCTTTAATAAGAGAAATAATTTCTTTAGCAGCTCTTTTAGGAGTGTCATTTATGATAATATGATCAAATTTATCTTTATACTTAAGTTCTTCTTTAGCCTGCTTTAGACGTAGTTTAATATCTTTCTCAGTTTCAGTTGAGCGACCTCTAATACGTTTTTCTAATTCTTTTAAATTAGGAGCGAGGATAAAGAAAGATAAAATATCTTTTTTACTGAATGATTTATAAACATTCTTAGTGCCGTTAACGTCTATCTCTAAAACTACATTCTTACCAGCATTAAGTGCTTTATTTACTTGAGTCTTAGAGGTTCCATAATAATTAGAAACATATTTATTATATTCAAGTAAGTCTTTCTTTTTTATTGCATCTAAGAAATATTTTTTAGTTACGTAATAATAATCGACTCCGTCTTTCTCCCCTACTCGCATTTTTCTAGTAGTTAAAGAAATGGAAAAGACTAGGTTAAGACTCTTATTCTTCATAACCTCTTTTCTTACGGTTCCTTTACCGACTCCACTAGGGCCAGCGATGATTATTAATATTCCTCTTTTTTTCATTAGAAATTATTATAAATAATTTTTAAATTTTATTCATTAAAAAATCTCTTTAATAAAAATACTAAAAAGTATGGAAAAGTATAAACATTGTTTGCAAAAGAAATATTTTTCTCTGCGAGCTTAATTCCATACTTACAGTCTTTAGATTTTTTATCATCAATTAATTTTCTTAATGATTTAATCTTTCCGTCCTTAGCTTTAACATCAATCGGAATTAATGAATTTGCATCACGAATAAAGAACTCCACTTCTAAAGTAGAAGATTCATTTTTATAAAAATATAAGTCATAGCCAGCTTTCTTTAGCATGTCACTTACAATATTTTCGTAAATCGCTCCTTTATAAGTATTAAAGTTTTTATTGTTTCTTAAATCTTTAGAACATTCTTCATCTAAAGATGCTATAAGTAAACCAGTATCCATAAAATATAAACGGAAATTATCAGGTTGATAATTGCCTTTAAGTGGTAAAGAAAGATCATTTAAACAATAAGAAATGTTGACAATACCAGCATCAATTAACCAATCGGTAACTCCAACATATTCTCTATTTCTAGC